>JAZOSE010000120.1:0-12129 GCA_045656965.1 Eubacteriales bacterium | reverse complement strand
GCTCAGTTTCATCGCGCACCTCTTTTCCTATCCGTATAGGGTATGCTCATTGTTCTTAAAATATGAGTTAGCCTCTGCTAACCGATAAAGATTATACCTGAATTTTCCACGTTTGTCAAGAGCTTTTTTAAAACTTTTTTCTTTTTTTTGACGAGGACGGAAAACGGGGAAGGTTACCCTTCCCCATTTTTGCTTTTATTTGGTTTAGCTCTTAAAACTCGTCCTCAAACGCCTCGTAAACGACGTCGAGCCAGTCGAAAACGTAACCGAAAAGACGGTCTGCCGCCTCTCTTAGCTTTGCTTTTTCCACGTCATCGGCGTGGAAAATAACGTCGCTGACGTCGTCGGTGTAGTAAATGATCTCGCACTCGGTGACGTCGCCGGGCAGAGCGTCCTCCCCGTCGTCGCCGATGTCGTCGAGGCATTCCTTGATGAGCTTCATCTCTTCGCTGTCCTTGGCGTAAGAATAGGAGAGCGTCAGCGACAGTCTTTCCTTTTCTTCGTCGTACGAGGCAACGACTGCGCCGTCCTTGCCGAGATCCTCAAGAAGCGTGGGTCCGAGCTCCTTGATTCTTGCATAGGGAAGCTTCGTGTCGGAGGAAACGCCACAGCCTACCGCCTTTTTTTCTGCGCGAGGCTGCGCGAACAGCGCTTCGCCCAAGATTCTTTGCAGGGAATCGTCTCTTACGGGTGCCGTGTTTTTCTTCTTTTTTCTAAAAAAGCACATGGTTCGGTCTCCTATCGTTTTTCGTTATTTTGCTATGGGCTCCTCTTCGGGTGCTTCTGCCTTGGTTTGCTCTGCCGATTTTGCCTCGGCGGTCTTGATCTCATCGGAAACGTAGATATTTTCTCTCTTTAATACCGAGAAGGCGGTCTTGAAGAGGATCTTAATATCTAACCAAAGCGTCAGATGCTCAACGTAGTAAACGTCGTTTTCTAACTTCTTTTCGGAGGTGATGGAGTTGCGGTAGTACGCCTGGCTGTATCCCGTCACGCCGGGGCGCACCTCAAGGCGCTTTTTGTGCGGCTCGTCGAGAAGGTCATAGCCCTTGTAGTTTTTGGTTAAGTGCGGGCGAGGACCGATCAGGCTCATATGTCCGAAAAGAATGTTCAAAAACTGGGGCAATTCGTCAATGCTCGTTTTTCTCATAAAGCGACCGACCTTCGTCACGCGCGGGTCGTTTTCGCCGTTATATGTAGAGCCGTCGGCATTTTTGATGTCGGGGGAGTTGACGTACATCGAGCGAAGCTTATACATCTTATAGACCTTGCCGTTTTTGCCGAGGCGCGGTGCGTTGTAGAAAACGGGGCCGCGGTCGGTGATATAAATGATCGGCGCGAAAATAAGAATGATAAGAAGCACGAAGGGTAGGGCAATAAGCCCGATAATAATATCAAAGAGGCGCTTCAAGAAATGCTTATACATAAATAAGTCTCCCTTTTCTTTTTATAACCGTTAGTAGCATAGCACAAAAACGCGAAAATGTCAAGCGGAAAGCAAAGATGTAAAGAAAAGCTTACAAAGCGGGGTCGATATCAAAGCTCTTGCCCGCGTGCAAGGAGAAGATCTCGATCTTAGCGGGTCGCTTTCCAAAGATGCGCTCGACCGCCTCGGCGTAGTAAAGGAGCTGGGTGGCGTGCCTTTCTTTAAGCGCTTCTGCCGCCGCGGCGTCAGAGGCGAGCCACTCCCTTTTCAGTCGGTCGGTCTTGTAGTCGCAAAGGGTGAGCGTGCCGTCGGGGTTCTCTAAGATGAGGTCGATAACGCCCTGCGTGAAGATGCTTAATCCCTCGTAGCGCTCCTTGTCCTTTTCCGTAAAGAGCGAGGCGGGGAGCATGGCGTTGAAGCGGAACTCACGATGCACGCGCGTTGCCCTTAAAATGCGGGAAATAAGATTGCTTTCGGCAAAGGCGGCAAGCTCGTCGAGCCTTACGCGCTCGGCATCCTTTTTGTGAATAAAGCCCTCGCTTACCAAGCGCGCAAGCTCCTTTTCCACTCTCTCCCTTACGGTGCCGCCCTCGCTCTTGGCGAGGCTTTCAAAGCGGCAGAACTGCAAAAACAGGTGGGTGGCGGTGCCCGCCTTGGCGGCGGCATCCGCCTCAACGCCCGAAAGGAAGAAGGGGACGCTCTCGCACTGAGGCTGTTCCTTTTGGGCAGTGGGGAGTCGGTCCTTTTCTTTGTCGAGGGGGCTCGCCGTCTCGTCCAAAAGCGCGGGATAGAGTCGGGAGACCGAGACCTTGCCGGGCAGGTCGCCGAGCGGCGAGTGGGGATACTCGTAGGCAAAGCGCTCCGAAAGGCGCTTCCTTGCCGCTTGGCGCTCCTCTTCCTTGCTTGCTTTTTGAGGGGCTTTCTTGCGGTCGTCCTGTGCTTCCTCCCCATCGCTTAGAGGCAGAGCGAAGTCCGACTGAGCGAAGAAGAAAAGATTGCATAGATCGGCTCTACTATGGATCGCGGCAAGGATCTTTGCCATATTTGAGGCAAAGGACAGCGTTGTGTGAGAGGGAAAATGATGCGCGACGAGCGCGTCTTTTAATAGCTTTTCGGGCGTTGAGGTCGAGCCGCCCGTGATATACAGCTGCATAACCGCGCGGGTGAGCGCGACGTAGAGCACGCGCAGCTCCTCCGCCGCCCCGTCCTCCTCGTTCCTTGCGTCAACAGCGAGGCGAATGGGGTTGTCAAGAAGGGCAAGACCGCTACCGTCGCGCACCTTTAGCGCCACGCCGAGCGCGGGGTGGAAGGGGATGTATTTTTTTTGCGCATCGCCGCCCGTGGAGCAGGTCGATACGATAAAGGTGATGGGATATTCAAGACCCTTCGATTGATGCATCGTGCTGACCTTGACACCGCCCGTGCCGCCGAGCAAGCGTCCCTCTCCGATGCTCATGCCCGAGGAGAATAGCTCCTCAAGGTGAGAAACGAAGCGGAAAAGCCCGTGGAAGCGGTTGGATTCAAAGCTTCTGGCGCAATCGATGAGCACATCAAGGCGCTCTCTGCCCTCGTCGTCGGCAAACGCGTAGAGCGCGCTTTCGCGGAAGAGATACGAGCAAAGGCGGTCGGAGGGCATATTTTTTGCCATCTCGCGGTATTTTTCAAGATCGGCAAGCACGCGCTTGCCCTTTATAAAGTCGCTGTGCTCCTCGGTGTAGCGCCGTAAGGTGTCGTAAAGAGAGGCACCGCCCTCTCCCTTTTGCCGTTTGATGAGGATCAGCTCGTCCATCGTAAGGGCGTAAAGAGGTGAGCGCAGAAGCCCCGCGAAATAAACGTCGCGGTGCGGGTTGTTGACCGAGTTTAGCAGGCAAAGAGCGAGCAAGACCTCGGGGGAAAGGAAAAAGTTGCTCTTATCCTCGGTGGAAACGGGAATGCCGTATTCGGTGAGCGTTTTGCAAATGTCAAAGCGCTTGGCGGCACCCTGACGGTAAAGTATCGCAATATCGTCGGGCATGATCTTTTCGGTTTTACCCTCTGCCTTTTCCTTTTCACTGCGGGCAAGACGGCCGTTTTCAAAAAGGTCCTTAATTTTTTGCGCGAGCATATCCCACTCGCTGACCGTTGAATGCTTAGGCCTATGCAAGTAATATACGGCGGGCTTCGGCTGGGGAGGCTCAGGCATAGGCGCGCCCGCGCAAAGACGGTCGGCGTGCTCGTAGCCGATGCTTTCTCCAAGCGCTCCGAAGAGAAAATCGAAAACGCCGTTGTTAAAATCAATCAGGGGCGGGATCGAGCGGAAGTTTTTGGTTAAGTACAGCACCGCCTCGCTTTTGTTTTCATCAAAGGCGGGCAGAGACCGTCTTAAACGGGCGAAGATGTCGGGCTTCGCGCCGCGGAAGGCGTAGATGCTTTGCTTGATATCACCGACCATAAAGCGATCCGTCGGCGTGCTGATCGCCTCAAAGACAAGATGCTGAAGGTCGTTCACGTCCTGATATTCGTCGATGCAAACGGCATCGAAGGAGGCGGCAAGCTCGTGTGCAAGAGGGGTGCGCTCGCCGTTTTTGTCCCATAAAAGCTTGTAGGCGAAATGCTCAAGGTCAACGAAGGTGCAAAGACCGCGCGCGCGCTTTTCGGCGGCGAAGCGGCGGTCAAACTCCAAAAGCAGAAGGTAAACGCTTTGGCCGAGCGCCGCGTTTTTCTTCATCGCCTCGGGGATGTCCTTTTCCTCCCAAAGAAGATAGGTGTTTTTGAATTTCTCCAGAGCATCCAGCGCGCCTTGGCGGAAATACTTTGCCGCCACGCCCTCCTCGGTAAGGTTGTCGTCGGAGGCGCTTGGATCTCTTGACTTATCCTTTAAGGGGAGAGCGAAGCTCGCGCGAAGGGCAGAGTAGGAGAGGTTTGCCGCCGCGTGAAGCTCGCCAAGGCGGGCGGAAAAATAGGCGAAGGTGTCCCCAAGCTTTTCTTTAAAAAAGGAGTCGCCGTCGGTTAAGATCGCGGTGTGGGAAAGCGCCGATTGGCAATCGGCGAGCAGGCGCAGTGCCGTTTCCTTTACCGCCTTGCCCCAGCGCGTTTCAAAAAAGGGAAGATCGCTCTCCCTTTCCATCGCCTCGGCGCTCTCGCGGATCAGCTCCAGCCCGTCGGGGTAACCGCCGAGCTTCTGATAGAGGTCAAAAAGAAGAACAACGAGGTCCTTGTCGCTTTTCGCGTCGACGGTGCATTCCGCGAGGGTGGCAATATCCAACCCCTCGGGTGCGTATGCGCCCTCGTAGGCGTCGAAAATGACCTCGTTAAGAAGCTCCTCCGCCAAAAGCTTTGACTCCGCCTCGTCGGGAATGCGGTAGTGTGCCTTGATGCCGAGCGTTTCGGCGTGACCCTTGACTAAATCGTTGCAAAAGCTGTCGATGGTGCGGATCTTTGCCGAGGGCATAAGGAGCGAGGCGCGTTGAAGATGGCGTACGACGCGCTCATGCTCAGGAGAGGTGCTTTTTTCGGCAAGCACCTTGCGGAGCCTTTCGTCGATCGCGCCCGATATGCGCACGCGAAGCTCCTCTGCCGCCGCACGCGTGAAGGTTGCCACGAGCATGCGCGAAACGTCGAGCGGATCTTTTTCTCTTGTGAGCATGCCAATTAAGCGCTCGGTGAGCGTTGCCGTTTTTCCCGATCCTGCCGCCGCGGAAAGAAGGAGCGTCTTATCGGTACAGCCTATCGCTCTTTTTTGCTCGTCTGTAAAGCTTTTTGCCATAGCGGTTCCTTTCCTTCCTTAAATTCTGAACAGGCGGAGCGAGCGAAGCACCGCCTCGCCCTCCTTTTGTGCCGACTCGGCGAGCGCGAAAAAGCCGTCCTTATCGTAAAGGGCAACGCGCGTGCCGAGGGGAATGTCGGTTTTGATCTTTTTTTGATAAATGGGTGCGCCCGAGAGAGCCAAGCGCGCGAAGAAATCGGGGAGGGTGACGCGCAGCTCGCTTTTAAAGATCTCTTCAAGCGGAACGAGGGTGGCAAGACGCTCTTCCTCGGTCATGCCTTCAAGCTCGGAAAGCTTAACGGCGTGTGAGAGGGGATAGCCCGCCGCCTCGCTTCGCGTGAGCGTTGCCATCACGCCGCCACAGCCGAGCGCCTTGCCGATGTCGGCACAAAGCGTGCGGATATAGGTGCCCTTCGAGCAGTGCACGGTGAGCGTGTAGTCGGTCTCGGAGATTTTTTCGGCACGGATGCCGTATACGCAAACGGCGCGCGCCTCTCTTTCCACCGTTTCGCCCTTGCGGGCAAGGTCGCAAAGCTTTTGCCCGTTTATTTTTAAGGCGGAGTACATCGGCGGCGTTTGAAGGATCTCGCCCTCAAATTTTTGAACGGCGGCAAGCACCGCCTCCTCGTCGGGAATTTCGGTGCTTTCGGTAAGAATATGGCCCGTAATATCCTCGGTATCGGTGGTAAGACCCAAGCGAAGCGTGGCGATATAGTGCTTTTCGCCCGTCAGAAGAAACTCGCTCGCCTTCACGGCTCTGCCAAGAAGGATGGGCAAAACGCCCTCAGCAAGTGGGTCGAGCGTGCCTGTGTGACCCGCTTTTTTCGCGCCGAAAAGACGCTTAACGCGCGTTACCGCGCTTTGCGAGGTCAGCCCCGCCTCCTTGTAAAGCAAAAATAGTCCGCACGCTTCCACCGTTTTGAGTCTCCTCTTGTTTTTTCTATACTAATATTATAAAGTCTTTTCTCTTATATGTCAAGAAGAAACGAAAACTCTTTCGGTGCGCGGCGAGCGCACCGACAAAAGTCGGTAGGAGGAGACGCCGAACGCCTCGGCAACGGCGGCGGGGGGATTTTCCTCGCTCCCGAAAAGGCATACCGTTTCGCCCTCGCCGAGGGGGACGCGCCCAACGTCGAGAAGAAGCCGATCCATACAAACCTCGCTCACTATGCGAACGGGCGTTCCCTTGAAAAAAAGCGTGGCACCCGAGGCACAAAGGGGGATGCCGTCGGCGTAGCCGCAGCCGAGCACGGCAACGCGCGTGTCGCGTGGCGCACGGTAGGAGCCGTAGCCCACGCCCGCCCCGCGCCGCACGCGCTTGACGGAAAGCACGGTGGCAAGAAGGCGCATCGCGGGCAAAAGCGGAAGATCGCACTCTACGGGAGAAACGCCGTAGAGCGCAAGACCTATGCGCGCGCCGCTCTCCCCGAAGGCACCGAAGCGGCAAAACGCCGCCGAGGCGGAAATGTGGGTGACGGGGAAAACGCCCTCCTCGGCGAGCATCGCCCGAAAGCGTGAAAAGCTTTCCCTTTGAAGAAGCGTTCTGCCCGACGGCGAGCCGCCCTCACCGAAATGGGTGTACAGCGTGTGGGGGAAAAGGTGGGGAAGGCGAAGTATTGCCCTTGCCTCGGCAAGGGATAGCCCCAAGCGGTTCATTCCCGTTTCCGCTTTTAAGGCGATGGGAAGGGGAAGGGGGAGCTTCGCCGCCGCGCGCGAGAGCGCCTTTGCGTAGGCGAGGCTATGTACAGAGAAGATCGCGGGGAGGGATAAGAGAGAGGGAAGCGCCGCCTCGCTGACGGGCCCTAATATCAAAACAGAAGGATATGTAAAGAGTTCGTTACAATTTCGAGGATTGAAAAGCGGAGCGAGGGCGAGCGCCTCCTTTGCGTTTGCCACGGCAAGCGTGCGTGCGCCGAGGGCGAGAAGAAGGCGTGAGACGGCGAGCGCGCCGTGACCGTAGGCATCTGCCTTCACGGTGGGGAAAAGCGCGGTGCCATCCCTTGAAAGTGTTCGGTAGTTATGTATCAGAGCGCGGAGCGATATCTCGGCTGTGGGTGTGTGTGTTAGCATAGCTTCTCCTTCTTTACCGTATTCTCCCCATTTTATGCATAGGAAAGAAGAAAAATTCGTCGCAAAAAAGGAAAAAACTCGCCTTCCTTTGTCAGGGGACGAGCAAAAAGGTGAAAACAAGCGGGAAAACGCCACGAAAAGACGGAAAACGCCAACGCGCTTCGACAGGGTTTTTCACGCGGCGCGTTTTACAATAGGGGCGAAAACCAAATAAAAGGAAGGGAAAACTTATGAATAACGAAAAAAAGCCGAAGGAGAGTGCTTTTCCGCCGCCTGCCGTTTATCAAGGAAGGAGCTTTTTCAAGGAGGGGCTTCGCGCCCTTGCCACGCGCACGCGCGGAGAGCTTTTTGTAGACGCGCTCGTCCTTGTCTTTGCCTTTCTTCTTTCGCGCACGCACGCGCTTTTCGGGGTCTATCCCTTTGCGCTGGCGCTCGTCTGCGCTCTGCGCGCGCATACGGTCGCGGCTTTTCTCGGCGCTGTGGCGGGCGCCTTGACGATGGAGAGCGCCGCCCTTCTTTATATTCTCCTTTATACGCTCGCACTACTTTTGCGCCTTCTTCTTTCAGCGCTGCTTCCGCGCTTTTTTGAAAGCCGCGCCCTGTTTGACGAGCATCCGCTTTATCGCGTTTTGGAGGCATCGCTCGTCGGTGCTTTGATGGCGGCGTACGAGCTTGCTCTTTTCGGCATTTACGATTACACCGTGCTTTTTGCGCTCGGTGCTGTGCTTTTTCCACCGCTTCTTACCCTTCTTTATGCCGCGTTCGTGGAAACGGATATTACCCTTTCCTCCCTCGTCGGCAGAGGGGCGTATCAAAAGAGCGACCCCTCGCGCACAGGGGCGAACGCGCTTTTTTTACAGCTCGGCGGCCTTGCGCTTGCCGTCTCGCTCGTGCTTTCGCTTCGTCCCTTTGCTCTTTTCGGGCTTTCGGTGGCACGCTTTGCCGTGTGCGCTCTTACGCTCTTTATCTCCCGACGCTTTGGCGGCGTGCGCGGCGCGTCAGCGGGGCTGGTGCTTGGGCTCTTTGAGGAGCTTCTTTTGGCTCCCGCCTATGGGCTTTTGGGGCTTCTTTCGGGGCTGTACGGCACGCTCGGCGTGCCGCTCTCGCTTGTCTGCTCGGTGCTTGCCGCCGGCGGCTACGCCGCTTACACGGGCGGGCTTTCGGGCTTTCTTTCGCTTGTGCCGGAGCTTGCCGTTTCCGCTTTGCTCACCTTTCCGTTTTTACGCGCGGTAAAGACGGTGAGCGCCGACTTTTTTTCGGTGAGGGAAGCGCCCGAAAAAGAAGCGGAGCAGCCCCCCGTGGGTGATTTTGCCGCCGCCTACCGTGAGATCTCCGCGCTTCTTTCGGTCTCCGCCGAGGGGGAAAGAGAGGAGGCACCCGAGGCGCTTTGCAAGCGCGTGATGGGCAATGCCTGCCGCAAGTGCGCCTTTGGCGGCGCGTGCGCCGAATGCGAGGCGGTGCTAAACGCCTTAAAAACGGGAAACGGCGAGGGCATTTTGTGCCAAAGCCTTGAAAAGATGCAGGGCGCGCTCGCCTCGGCGCGCGCCGCGCGGTATGAAAAAAAGAGGCAGTCCGATGCCCTCTCGCTCGAATACTCGCTCCACGCGCGACTCTTTGAGGAGAAAAGGGAGGCGCGCCTTCTTTCCGAGCGCGAGGACAGGGAGATGTCGGAGCGCGCCCTCGCGGCGTTAAAGACGGGAGGTATAAACGCCCTCTCTGTGACCGTGCTTGGGAAACGATGCCGCCGCGCGCGTGTTACGGTCAAGGACAAGGCGCGGGTGGACACCGCCCTCGTTGCCGCTCTTCTTTCCGACGTGCTTTCGGAGAGGCTTTCCCCCGTGTCAAAGGAGAGGCGAGGCGGCGCGCGTGCGCTGTATTTCGCAAGCGAGCAAAGGTATACCGTCTCGCTTGCCACCGCCTCGCGCGGCAAAAGTGCCACCGAGCTGTCGGGCGACCGCACGGCGAGCTTTTTTGGTGAGGACGGCATGGCGTATGCTGTTTTGAGTGACGGTATGGGGAGCGGCGCCTCGGCGGCAGACGCCGCCGCGCTTTCGGCGGGGGCGCTTTCCTCGCTGATCTCGGCAGGTGCGAGGGAGGAAACGGCGCTTTCTCTTGTGGGAAGCCTGCTTTGCGCCTCGGAGGCGGAAAGGACGGTGGCGCTGGACCTTCTTTCCGTGGACCTATACAGCGGAAGGGTCGTTTTTCACAAAAGCGGCGGTGCCGCGTCCTTTATGAAGCGCGAGCATTCGCTTTATCGCATCCGCGCGCGGACCATTCCGATGGGCGCGCTTTATAAGGCACAGTCGGAGAAGATCGAGCTGGAAGCCAGAGAGGGCGACCTTTTGATCCTGCTTTCCGACGGCGTAATGGGAGAAAAGGACGACGGCGGCTGGCTTAAGGCTCTGCTTCTGTCCTCGCCCCTTGGCGACCTTTCGCTCCTTGCCTCGCGTATTCTCGACGCCGCCGAGCGCGAGAGCGCGGGGGCAGATGACCGCACCGTTCTTCTTTTGCGGCTGGACGCCAGTGAGAGCGCCCGCCGCGGTGCGTGAGGAAAAAACGCTTTCCCACTTGCTTTTTTATAATAAATATGATAGAATGTTCCTTGTGTATTACGAAATAAGGAACGGTATAGTATGATTACGGTTACAAATCTCAGCTTTCACTTTGGCGGTCAACAGCTTTTTAAGGACGTTGACTTAAAATTTACGGGTGGCAACTGCTACGGCATCATCGGCGCCAACGGCGCGGGCAAGTCCACCTTTTTAAAGCTCCTTTGCGGCGAGCTGGAGCCGTCGACGGGCTCGGTCTCTATCCCCGACACAGTAAGGCTTTCGGTGCTTCGTCAGGACCACTTCGCCTTCGACGCATACACGGTGCTTGATACCATTATTGAGGGCAACGCCCGTCTTTACGCCATTATGAAGGAGAAGGACGCGCTCTACGCCAAGGAGGACTTCACCGACGAGGACGGCATTCGCGCTTCCGAGCTGGAGGGCGAGTTTGCCGAGATGAACGGATGGGAGGCGGAGAGCGATGCATCGAAGCTTCTTCAGGGTCTCGGTCTTCCCGAGGACAAGCTTTACGAGCTGATGGGCTCGCTGTCCGAGGCGGAGAAGATCAAGGTGCTTCTTGCGCGTGCGCTTTTCGGCAACCCCGATATTATCCTGCTCGACGAGCCGACCAACGGCCTCGATATCGACGCGGTAAGATGGCTTGAGGATTTCCTCGCCGATTATTTCGGCACGGTGCTGGTCGTTTCCCACGACCGTCACTTCCTCAATAACGTTTGCACCAACATCGTCGATATTGACTACGGCGCTATTAAGATGTACGTCGGCAACTACGAGTTCTGGTATGAGTCCAGCCAGCTCGTTCAGCGTCTTATCAAGCAGCAAAACAAGAGAAACGAGGAGAAGATCCGCGAGCTGGAGTCCTTTATCGCGCGCTTTTCCGCTAATAAGTCCAAGTCGCGCCAGGCGACCTCGCGCCGCAAGCTTCTCGATAAGCTCACCGTAGAGGAAATGCCCGCCCCCTCGCGCCGCTACCCCTTTATCGGCTTCGATATGGACAGAGAAGCGGGCAAGGATATTTTGCGCGTGGACGGCTTGACTAAAAAGGGCTATTTCGAGAACGTGACCTTCACCGTCCGCAAGGGCGATAAGATCGCCCTTCTTGGCGACGAGCTTGCCGTTTCGATGCTCTTTAAGGTGTTAATGGGCGAGGAAGAAGCCGACGCGGGCGAATATAAGTGGGGCGTTTCCATCACGACCTCCTATTTCCCGCACGATAACACCGCCTATTTTGCCGATTGTGGCGATTCTATCGTCGACTGGATGCGCCGCTACTCCAAGGACCAGACCGAGACGTATCTTCGCGGTTTCCTTGGCAGAATGCTCTTTTCGGGTGATAGCGTATTTAAGCCCGTCAAGGTGCTTTCGGGTGGCGAGAAGGTGCGTTGTATGTTCTCGCGCATGATGCTTTTCGGCTCGAATATGCTGCTGCTTGACCAGCCCACCGACCATCTTGACCTTGAAAGCATCACCGCCGTCAATAACGGTCTTTCCGACTTTAAGGGCAACGTCATTCTTTACACCCACGACTATGAAATGATGAACACCGTTGCCAATCGCATTTTGGAGATCACCGAGAGCGGTGCGCGCGATTACGACGGTAACTACGAGGCTTACCTTCATCAGACGGGCAAGGTGAATTTTCTTGCAGAATAAGACATTTTCCTCATGAAATGTCGTATTTTTTATTGACAAGCCCATTCTTTTGTGCTACTATGGCATATATCATTTTATCTTCATATACTGAAGACAGTAAAATGAAGGGAGAAAGAAATGTTTGATCCGTCATCTGTACAAACGGCGTTTTCCATGAATTTTCCTTGGGTATCCTGGGAGCTTCTTTTGCGCATCGTGGTCGCGGGCATTTGCGGCGCGTTCATCGGTCTTGAGCGCGGCATCCGTCAAAAGGAGGCGGGCATCCGCACGCACGCCATCGTTGCGATGGGCGGTGCGCTCTTAATGATCATCTCAAAGTATGCCTTTGCCGATCTTGTATCGGAGGGGGCGTTTGTGCTTGGCACGACCGGCGCTGACCCGACGCGTATTGCCTCGCAATCCATCACCGCGATCGCCTTTCTCGGCGCGGGCGTGATCTTCCGCCACGGCAATATGGTGCACGGTCTTACCACCGCTGCGGGCATCTGGGTGACTGCCGCGATCGGTCTTACCATCGGTGCGGGATTATATACCATCGGTGTGATCACCGCCGTTTTGGTGCTTCTTATCAACATTTGTCTGCATAAGTGGCTGGTGAAGTTAGAGTCGATGGCAACCTCGGCGATCTCGGTCGTTATGAAGGATACGCCTGAGGCGATGAA
>JAZOSE010000119.1:0-2727 GCA_045656965.1 Eubacteriales bacterium | reverse complement strand
GGTGTCAGCACCGAGATTGGCAAAGGCAACGGCAGAGTTGGCGCTCTTGCCGCCGGGGCTGTAGCTGACGCTTCCCGCTTGCATTTGCGTTTCACCCGCCGCGGGCATCACGCTGATGGGTATGTGCATATCCATATTAGCGGAGCCGACAACGAGCACCTTTTTCCTTATCATAGAGGAATTTCTCCTTTTAACTTTTTGCTCAGCTTATTGCCGCATCGTGATACGGCGGTATTTGCCGAAGACGCGGTCGGCAAGCCTCCTTTCCCTCTCTTGCGAGGTAAAGAGGAAGCACTGCATTCCCGTTGAAGCGGTCAGCGTCTCCAAGGTGCGCATAAACGCGGCGGCACGCTCGTCGTCCTGATGAGCGAAGCACTCGTCAAGGCACACGGGAGGCGCACCGTCGTAAAGAAGGTCAAGCAGCGACATGCGAAGCGCAAGATACGTCATCTCCTTGGTGCCGCGCGACAGGTACGCCACGTCCTTCTCTCCCTCCTCCGAAAGCACGGAAAGGGACAAATCCTCACCGATGCGAAGCTCGGTGTAGCGTCCGTCGGTCAGCTCGGAAAGCAGTCCGCAGGCAAAAAGCGAAAGTCGCGGCGAGATCTCCTCGCGCAAGCGTTCAAAGGAGCCGCGAAGCTTTTCCTCTGCGTTTCCGTAGAGCGAGGCGTTTTCCTTCATCACACGCATACGGCTGTCAAGCGCCATGATCATCTCTGAAACGGCGGCAGAGCTTTCGCCAAGCTCCATCTCAGAAAGCTCCTTTTCTAAGGCGACGACCTTTTCGGAGAAGCTTTCCAGCATTTTTTCGTAATGCTCCACGCCGTGACGAAGGTCGCCCGCGTTATGCGAGCAAAGCGCTTCGCGGCGGTCGGGGGGCACGAGCGCACGCACGGCGATCTCGTTTTGACCCGCAAGGCGCATTCTGAGTGCGCGCACCTCCGCCTCGGTCGCGTCCTTTTCACGGTAAAGCTCGGTAGCGCGCGCAAGATATGCCTCAACCTCCTCGGCGATATCCTTCACGCTTTCCGCATACTCCTCGCTGTATCCAAGCTCGGGGTGCAAACGGTGAAGTGCGGTTTCAAGGATCTTGACCTTCGCCCCGCAATCCATTTCTGCCTGGCGGTAAAGAAGCTCCGCCTCGGACAGTGCGGTGGCGTATTCGTTTTTCTTTTTCTCCGTTTCGGCAGCAGCGGCGAGCGCCCTTTCAAAGTCCTCACGCGTTACGGCACAGCCGAGATCGTAAAGCCCTAAAAGCTCCTTGCGCGTGCGCAAAAATTCCCATACCGTGACGCCGCCCACGCCGCCTGCGATCAAAGCAAGTGCAGCAAAGGTGAGTGCCGCGGCGGAGTTTGAGAGCATAACGAAGCAAAGCACAAGGAAGGCAAGCGCCAACGTAAAGACGGAGGAGAAAACGGCAATCTCCTTTTTTTCCTTCCGTTTGCCCTCCAAAAGACGCGCGCGAAGCGCCGCTTCGTCTCCCTCCTTGCGAATGCGCTCAAGGAGGATGGTCTCCGACTCGCTGACAGGCGAGCCCTCGCTTTTCAATTTATCCAGCGCTTCCTCTGCCGACGAGAGCCTTGCGCGTGCGCCGTCAAGCTGGCTCTTTGCGGTGGAAAGCTCGGTCAAATATGCAACGCTCGGTAAAAATACACCCGTGCGATGCTCGTTCTCATACGCCGCGATCACGCGGTTTTCCTCAGCAAGAAGATCCTCTAACTCGTGAAGACGGTCGTAGTCACGGATCATCATCGCGTTGTGATAGTCGGTCTCAAGGCGGTAAAATCTCGCCAGCTCGCGCGTGCAGTCCTGGCGCTTTTCGCGCGTGGCAAAAAGAAGGTCCTCCTTGCGTACAAGAAGCCTCTCTCGCTCCTTTGCCTCGGCGAGGCGAACACCCAGCGCGTCTCTTTCCTTTTCCAGAGAAACGAGCGCGCCGCTTTTTCCGCCGGGGGAGATGAGCTGAGTCCTGACCTGCTTCAAATTGATCATTGCGCGAACGAGCGAGAGCTTTTCGCTGCCCGAAAAGACGATGTTCTCGATCGCCTCGGTCATTCCGTCGCCGTCGACACGGTAGTTCTCCGCCGTAAAGAAGGCGGTCTCTTCGTAAACGCCGCTCGATACGCCGAGGAAAAGCTCGCCCGGAGTTTTGCCGTTTTCGGTCTTCTCTCCGGTATCAAGGTCGGTAAGCGTATAGCTGTCGCGCTTGCCCGACTCACCGAGAACGGAGCTTCTTTCCACAAGGTAGCGCTTACCGTCCGTGGAAAGCGTTAAGCTTCCCGAGATCTCCTCACCGTCCCAAGGGGCACGCAAAACGCGCTCGGTAAAGCCGTCGCATCCCTCCTTGTCGTTAAAGCCGTAAAGCATATAGAAGAGGAAGGAGGCAAGCGTCGTTTTGCCGGACTCGTTGGGGCCCTCGATCAGATTAAAGGAGGGGTCGAACTCCATTTCCACGTCGGAAAGTCTTCCGAAGCGGCGAATATATATTTTTTCGATCACCATAAGGGGACTCCTCTCTTTTTCGCTTTTAAACGGGCGTTAGCCCTTGGGGTAGCTTTTCTTCCCCGTTAAAAATTCGGTAGCACGTACGGGCGCGTCCTTCGCGTTGCCCCACGGCTCGTCGGTATATCGGTAGTCAAACTTCTTGCAGAACCACGAAACGTCCTCTTTGAGCGAGGCAAGGATAGCGTTTACGATCTCCATCGTCTTTTCCGCGAAGGCGGAAAGCAT
>JAZOSE010000118.1:0-38091 GCA_045656965.1 Eubacteriales bacterium | reverse complement strand
TGCCCTTGGAATAGAAGGCAAGCTCCTCGGGATCATGGTCACGCAAGCGGAGATTTTCCTCTCTCATGCCAAGATCGAGCAGCCACTTTTTGCAGTAATCCTTCCAATAAGCAAACCATTCAAGGTCAGTGCCGGGCTTGCAGAAGAACTCAAGCTCCATTTGCTCAAACTCACGGGTGCGGAATACGAAGTTACCGGGAGTGATCTCGTTACGGAAGGATTTACCCACCTGGCAAACGCCGAAGGGGAGCTTCTTTCTCGTTGCTCTTTGTACCGAAGCGAAGTTTACGAAGATACCCTGTGCGGTCTCGGGACGGAGATAAACGGTGTTCGTCGAGTCCTCGGTAACACCGATAAAGGTCTTGAACATCAGATTGAACTTCTTAATATCGGTGAAGTCCTTGCCGCCACAATCAGGGCATGCGATGTCCTTTTCCTTGATATACTCTGCCATCTCTTCAAAGGTCCAGCCTGCAGGATTATCGTCGGTGCCGTGCTGGAAGGCATACTCCTCGATAAGCTTGTCCGCACGGTGACGTGCCTTACAGCCCTTGCAGTCCATAAGAGGATCGGAGAAGCCGCCGACGTGACCCGATGCGACCCACGCCTGAGGGTTCATAATGATCGCGCTGTCAAGACCCACGTTGTAGCGGGACTCCTGCACGAACTTCTTCCACCAAGCGCGCTTTACGTTGTTTTTGAACTCAACGCCGAGAGGTCCGTAATCCCAAGAGTTGGCAAGACCGCCATAGATCTCGGAGCCGGGGAAAATAAAACCGCGGTTTTTGCAAAGTGCCACGATTTTGTCCATCGTTTTCTGTCTGTTGTCCATTGTTTTACTCCATTTATGATATATTTTTATAAACTGTTTCATTCACCGAATATTTCGGTGGGGGAGGCGGAAAGCGGAAGAACGCTTCGCATCTCTCCGTGTAAATCCTCGTCGCTTCTTACGGCAACAGGGGCAAACTCGTCGGAGTGACCGTGCCAAAGACCGCCCTCGTACGTTTCAAAAAGAACGGTGAGAGGCTTCCCTCTTTTCACGATTTCCTTCAAATTCTCCTCACGCAAGGCAGCGGCAAGAGCGATCAGGCGCGCGCTTCTCTCGCGCTTGACGCATTCGGGGATTTGATCCTTATATTCGTCTGCCTCGGTGTTTTTCCTTCGTGAGTAGGCAAAGACGTGCATATCCAAAAAGCGCGCCCTTTCGGTAAAGGCAAGCGTTTCTTCAAACTCATCTTCGGTTTCCCCGGGAAAGCCGACCATCATATCGGTGGTAAACTGCACGGTGGGGAATGCGGCACGAAGGCGCTCGAGCGCGGCGAGTGCCATTTCGGCGTTATAACGGCGCTTCATTCGCTTTAAAACTCCGCTTGAGCCACTTTGCATCGACAGATGAAAGTGCGGAACCAGCTTTTTTAGGCGAGAGAGGCGAAGGACCACGTCCTCGCGCATCATTTCGGGAGTGAGTGAACCGAGGCGGATTCGCTCAACGGAGCTTTTTACGTCGATATCCTCAAGCAGGTCAATGAGACGGTATCCGTCAAGATCGGCACCGTACGATGCTGTTTCAATGCCCGTTAAGACCACCTCGCGTGTGCCGCCCATAGCGAGCGTTTCCAGCTCCGCAAGCACGTCCTCGGGAGCCTTGGAGCGAACGTTGCCCCGCGCGCTCGGTATGGCACAATAGGCGCATTTACATTCGCATCCGTCCTCAATCTTTAAATAGGCGCGGGTGCGCGGTGTACCGTATACACTCATTTTTTCGAAGGGGGCACCGTCAAGCGAGGTAACGGCGAGAACGGGGGCTTCTTCTCTTTGCTTTAAGAGCTTTTCCGCCTCTTCGGGAATTTTCATTTTTCCGTTGGTTCCCGAAACGTAGGAAACGCCCTCTATTTTGATTATTTCATCGGCAGAGCGCTGTGCGTAGCACCCCATGACCATAAGAACGGCATCGGGGTTAGATCTGTGCGCACGGCGAATGACCTGTCGGCATTTGCGGTCACTTTCGGCGGTGACGGTACAGGTGTTGATAACGTACACGTCCGCCTTCTCGGAAAAGTCGACCACGGAGAAGCCGCGAGAAAGGAATGCCTCCTTGACCGCCTCAGTCTCGTATTGAGAGACCTTGCAGCCAAGCGATGAGAGTGCTACGGTATACATTTTCGTCGCTCTCCTTTTCTCGCATTATTTTGTAATTATATCATTAAATATTAATATTGTAAAGGGCTTTTGCACGCTTTTTCGCAAAAGTTCGCATTTTTATCCCTCAAAATTCGGAATAAAGCTCTCCGAAGCGGCGCTTCCCTCTTGAATAAAGGCGTTTTTTACACCGAGTGCTTGGGCATATTCCACAAGCGAGCGATAGTCCGACGCACTAACGCAAGAGGAAAGATGGGGATGCTCGGGAAATTCCTTAACGGGCGTATACTGGCTCATAAGACTGATATAAACGTTGTCTCCGTACGCCTCAAAGACACTCTTTAAAATCATTTTTGCCTCGATCAGGTGCGAAGGCAAAAGAAGGATACGGACGATAACGCCGCTTTTCATAAGACCCATCTCGTCAAGGTCGGGCTTCGGCTTTTGCTTTACCATTTCCGCGAGCGCGGCGGCAGCAACGGGAGGATAATCGGAGGCAAAGGAATATTCCCTCGCGGTTTCAAAACGGGAATAGCGAAAATCCGTCAAATAGATATCCACGGTGCTTTCAAGTGCGCGAAGGGTGTCTACGCTCTCATAGCCGCTCGTGTTATAAACGACGGGAACGGAGAGCCCCGCTTTTCTCGCAAGCGCTACGGAAGAGATGATGTGCGGCGCGTAGTGCGCGGCGGTAACGAGGTTGACGTTGTGCGCGCCCTTTTCTTCAAGGGAAAGATAAAGTGCGGCTAAATCCTCGGCAGAATATGCCCTTCCAACGCCGCCACGGGATATTTTCTCATTTTGGCAATAGATACAGCCAAGAGGACAACCCGAGAAAAAGACGGTACCCGAGCCGTTGTTTCCCGAAAGGCAGGGCTCCTCCCACGCGTGAAGCATACTGTGGGCAACAAGAGGCGTGGCGGGGCTATGACAAACACCGTTTTTTCCGCTTTCCCTATCGGCGTGACACGCGCGCGGACAGAGGGTGCAAGAGCTATATTTTTCTATATCGGTCACGGTAGCGCCTCCCTTCTCTTTTTCTCGCTATATTGTACCATAAAAAAGAAGAAAAAGCAAGGGTTGCCAAACGGAAAAAAGCGTGTTATAATAGAAGCATAAAACCAAAGGATGGAACCGCTATGCCGTTAAAGATCATCAGAGAGGATATTACAAAGGTCGTAGCCGACGCGATCGTTAACCCCACGAACGAGGCTCTTTTTCCCTCGGGCGGAACGGATGCCGCAATTCACAAGGCAGCAGGGGACAAGCTTTTAGAGGCTTGTAGGAAAATCGGACATTTAGCCCCCGCGGAAGCGAAGGAAACGCCTGCTTACGCCCTTTCTGCTAAGTACGTTATCCACGTGGCAGGACCTATCTATATAGACGGCGAACAGGGCGAAGAGGCGCTTTTGCGCGCGACCTATCTTTCTGCGCTGACACGTGCTCTGGCGCTTGGGTGCGAGAGCGTTGCCTTTCCTCTCGTTTCCTCGGGTCTTTACGGCTTCCCGAAGCACCTCGTTTTAAAGATCGCCGTTGACGTGATCAGCGATTTTCTGCTCGAAAACGATATGACGGTATTCCTTGTCGTTTTTGATAAAACGGCGTATTCTATCAGCCAAAAGCTGTTTTTTGACGTTGCCTCCTACATAGACGACGCCTATGTCGAGGAGCACTATGACTGCGTGGCAAAGGAAATTGAGGCAGAAAATTACGAAAGCTATAAAAGCCGGTGTGATGCTTCGTTTCCCTTAGAATCAAGGAAAGTCTGCGCCTCCTTGCCCCGCCCGGAGCGACGCAAGGACAAATCCTTGGTCGATATCCTTAAAAGCCAAGACCAGAGCTTTGCCCTGACCCTTTTAAAGCTCATCGACAAAAAGGGTCTTAGCGACGTATCCACCTACAAAAAGGCAAACGTCAGCAAGCAGACCTGGTATAAAATTCTCAATGACGCCGACTATAAGCCAAGCAAAAACACCGTTCTCTCCTTTGCGATCGCTCTTGAGCTTTCCTTTGAGGAAACGCAAGCACTTCTCGGTACGGTTGGCTACACGCTTTCCAAAAGCATAAAATTCGATTTAATCATCTCCTTCTTCCTTAAACGCAGAATTTACGATATTTTTGAGATCGAGGAAACACTTTTGCAGTTTGATCAACCGCTTTTATCCTCTCACGTGTGACGGTAAATCAGCGATTGACCCAAAAAGGAAAAATATATACTATACTGTGACCGTAAGGCAAGAGCCTTGCGGTCATATTTTTTAAAAAGGAGAAATAAAAATGAAAAGGAATGTTAGTGAGCTGGTATTTATTTTGGACAGGAGTGGCTCTATGCACGGCTTTGAGGCGGACACGGTAGGCGGCTTCAACTCTATGATAGAAAAGCAAAGGAGCGAGGAGGGCACGGCGTTCGTTACCACATACCTCTTTAACACGGATTGCCGCATGCTTCACGACAGAGCGCCTCTTGGATCGGTGGAGGCTATGGCGGTCAAGGATTTCTGCGTGGGTGGCTGTACCGCGCTTTACGACGCCGTGGGCGGCGCGATCAAGCACATTGAGAGCATTCATAAATACGCGCGTAAAACCGACGTTCCCGAGCATACTATTTTTGTGATCGCCACCGACGGATATGAAAACGCGAGCCGTCACTACTCTCACGCAAGCATAAAGAAAATGATTGAGAAAAAGAAAGAGCTTGGCTGGGAGTTTATCTTCCTCGGTGCGAATATTGACGTGGATACCGTGGCGGGCGATATGGGCATATCCCCCGAATGCGCGATGTCCTTTGATCAATCGCACAAGGGCATTGATGAGGCGTATTGCGTTATGAGCGAGGCGATCTCGGTGCGCAGAAGAAACAGAAAAACGACGGATAAAAAGGAGGACTAATCTATGTTAGGCGCGATTTTAGGAGACATCATCGGCTCGATCTATGAGTTCGACAACATCAAGACCAAGGACTTCCCTCTTTTCAGCCCCTATTGCATCTTCACCGACGACACGGTGATGACGGTGGCGGTGGCAGAGGCGCTTCTTACCTATGGCGACGCAGATATTTCACTTTTCAAAGAGCGCCTCGTTGCTCTTATGCACAAGTACGGCGCACAGTATCCTCGCGCGGGCTACGGCGGAAGATTCAGGCGTTGGCTCCTTAGGGGCGAAAAGGAGCCCTACGGAAGCTTTGGAAACGGATCAGCGATGCGCGTTTCCCCCGTGGCATTGTACGCGAAAACGCTTGATGAGACGCTTTTGCTCGCCAAGGCAAGCGCCGAGGTCACGCACGATCACCCCGAGGGCATCAAGGGCGCGTGCGCCACGGCGGGGGCGATCTTCCTTGCCAAAACCGGAGAAAGCAAGGAAACGATAAGAAAATTTATCGAAAAGTATTACGACCTTTCCTTCACCATTGATGCCATCCGACCCTTTTACCGCTTCAATGAAACCTGCCAGGGCTCTGTGCCAGAGGCGCTGCTTGCTTTTCTTGAATCGGATAGCTATGAGGACACGGTACGCACCGCTATATCCATCGGTGGCGACAGCGACACGGTAGCGGCGATAGCAGGTGGCGTTGCCGAGGCGTTTTACGGCATTCCCAAAAGCATCAAGAAAAAGGCGTTTCATTATCTTGATACACCGCTTTCGAGCGTTGTTAAGGATTTCTACAAAAAGTATTCCGCATAATTCCGAAATAAAAAATCCGATTTTCTTTCGAAAATCGGATTTTTGCTTTAAAGGCTATCAGCCCTCGTTTATCTTCTTGAAGAAGGAGACCTCGTGCATCGGCTCATCGTAGTTTTCGATATAATCAAGGATCTCGTCAATGTCGTCAAGGACCTTATAGAGATCCATCGTCGACTCATTCATAAACTCCTCCTTTGCCGTTTGACGAAGCATGGCGAGCATAAGGTCGTAGTAGCCGTCGATATTAAAGATGACCATAGGCTTATTGTGTCTTCCGAGCTGCTTGAGCGTGAGCATTTCAAAGAACTCGTCGTAGGTGCCGATGCCACCGGGAGCGATCACGTAGGCGTCGGAGCGGTCCTCTAAAATCTGCTTTCTTTCGCGCATGGTGTTGGTATGGATAAACTCGGTGCAGCCTTCAAAAAGCACACCGTCAACCTTGAAAAAGCTCGGAGCAATGCCGAGAATAGAGGGAGAGCCGCCACGCAAACAGCCGCGAGCTGCCGCGCCCATAGCACCCGATGCGCCGCCGCCGAAAACGAGTCCGTGACCGCGCTTGCCCATTTTTTCACCCAAAAGCTCAATAGCCTTGATATATTTAGGGTCAATGGCGTTGCTGGAAGCGCCGTATACGCAAATATTCATAATTCTTTCCTTTCTTTTTTGCGGTACTTTTATCAGTATATTACAGTTTGGCTTTTTTATTTAAAAAAGTCTTCGGGAATATTCTCATCTGTGTTAGGAATCGCGCGGTTGGTGTAGAGAAATTCGCGCTCTGTAACGACGAAATGCTCCAAAAAGGTTACTCTCATACATTCAAAAAGTCGCTTTGCGTCCGCCGTGATTTGAAAATCCATGGACGAGGGAGCAGTCACACCGAGCGGATGGTTGTGAGCAACGGCAACGTAGCTCGCGCCGCGCCTGACGACCTCCTCCAAAATGGAGCGATAGGAAAAGACTGCCGTATTTACCGTACCCTCTCCAAAGGTTTTGATGGCTATAAGACGCATTTTGCTATCTAACGCGGCAACCGCCATGGTTTCGTTCGCACGAGGACCGATGGCATCAGAAAACATCTCACCAAGCTCACGCGCGGCGCGAATAGGCTTTCCGCTTTTTAACGCGCTGGTTTCCTTGGCTCTGGCATAGGTGTCAAGCGCAAGCCTGAGAAGAAGAGCCCCGCCGCTATGGACACCGTCTCTCTCCGTCAAGGTCGAATATGGCACAGTGCTTGCCGTCAGAATGGAGGGATAAACGGAAAGAAGATGCTCCGTCATATTTTGCGCAGGCTCCTTGCCGATAGCGAGCGATAAAAACTCCCTTAGTTTTTCCTTTGCCTCAGGCGTTCCGCCGAAGACAGGCTCACCGTCATTATGGCGGATAAAATCCAAAGCGCCCGCCTCATAAAGCGTACCCTTCATATAACGGAAAAGCGCGGTTGCCTGCCCGTTATTTACCTGCACGATCTCAAGAAGCACGATACCCGCATCCTTTAGTTCTCTTTCAAGCACGTGGCCGACGTCGCTTAAAAGACGGATGTTAGAGGAGATCTGATCGAAGGAATGCCCCGCCAAAACGATCATAGGAGCATTGACGCTATATGCCTGAGAAACGAGCGTGGGAACGTCATTGGCAAAGCCCTCGATCGAGGAGATCTCGTCAAAGCGCACAAGTCTTAACGGCTGATAGCTGTTATCAAGCAAAAGTGCCGCCGTCGGTACGTCGGGATTTTTTGAAAAGAAGCTTTCAAAGAATTTGCACACGTCCTTGTTTTCCTTATAGGCGCGAGGACGAGCCTCTTGCTTTAGCACGTACGAGGCAAAGGGCAAAATCGAACGCAAAAAGCGTGCCGTGCCGGGTCCTATACCGTCTACCCTGCAAAGCTCCTCCTCGCTTGCACTAAGCACCGCCTCCAAGGTTGAAAACTCGCGCATTAAGGCGTGCGCCATTCCCTTGGTATCGCGTCTGGGAATGGTAAAAAAAAGCAAAAGCTCTAATATTTCATAGTCACAAAAGACATCCGCGCCGTGCCTTAAAAAGTTTTCCTTCACACGCGAGCGGTGTCCAAGCTTATAGTTTGGTTTCTCCATTTTGAATATCCAAAGGGGTTATTTTTTCTTTCTTTTTCTCTTTAAATACTTAAATAAAGCCGCAATAGCAACACGCACCGTGACAAAGGTGGCGATCAAGGAAAGAAAATCGATCCTCAATCTGCCCTTATGCGCCGTAACGCGCGAGGGCTCCTCCTTGTTTTCGCCTGAGTAGAGCGCAGTGGTGTAGCGGTAGCGAAGCGCCAGCACGGGTCGAGCCTTGATCGCACGGGCGACGCGCTTTAAGGCACAGCTCTTTTTCATAAAGGCCTTTTCCTTTCTACCTTTTCTTCTTTTTCAAATATGCTGTCGTCGGGACGGGAAAGGACCAGCATATGTATCGGGAAGCCCTGAGAGGAAAAATTCTTCTCGTATTC
The DNA here is from genome assembly GCA_045656965.1 of Eubacteriales bacterium. GTDB lineage: Bacteria > Bacillota > Clostridia > Oscillospirales > CAG-272 > UBA1740. The sequence goes on along the minus strand of JAZOSE010000118.1, from coordinate 29,801 downwards.
CGTCATCACGTTGCCCTCCGCATAAGGCGAGGCGTGAAGGTCGCGCGTGAGGACATCGGGCGCAAGCCCCAAAGCGGTAAGCTCCTCTAACGTAAAATTGAAGAGGTTTACGTTGTCGGTTTTAAAGCGGATCGTGCCACCCGCCTTCAAGAGCCTAAAATATTTAAAAAGATAGGCGCGGTAGGTCAGTCTGCGCTTTGCGTGGCGCTCCTTGTGCCACGGATCGCTGAAATTGAGATAGATGGTATCAAGAGAGGCAGGGGCAAACCATTCCTCTAACGTATCGGCGTTGGCAATGATGAAACGGAGATTATCCTTTATGCGATTGCCTCTTTCCGCCTCGGCGCGCTCAAGAGCGTTGATCATTACGTTTTCTACGCGCTCAAGCGCATAAAAGGAAACGTCGGGATAATTCGCCGCCATACCGCAAGCAAATCCGCCCTTGCCGCATCCGATCTCAAGGGAAAGCGGTGTTTCTCTGCCGAAATCCTCCACCGAGGAAACAATGGGGTGGTCCTTCTTTTCGATCAATAGCGCACGGCAGGCATCCAGCCTTTGCTCGCTGTGCTTTTTCTTTCTCATTCTCATAGATAAAATCGTCCTTTTTATAAAAATACGGCAAGAGGAGACGCACGAAAGCGCGCTCCGACTTGCCGCACCTGTGTCTTTCACCATTATGATAACACATTTTATGCGTTTTGACAAGTGAAAAAGACAATTTTTATATGGCTTTAAGAGAGGCTTTCCTCTTCCTTGGGGTAAAGCGGAAGCTCAAACCAGAAAACACTTCCCTCTCCGAGCTTACTCTTAACGCCGTAACGCGCGCCGTGAAGCTCAAGGATCTCGCGAACGATAGAAAGCCCAAGTCCGCTTCCTGCGATGCTTCGTTTATGCACCTTATCGACCTTATAGTATCGTTGCCAAACGTTTTCTATATCCTCCGTGGCAATACCGAAGCCGCGGTCAATAACCGCGCAACGCACGCTTCCCTCGTGTGCCTCCAAGGCGACGGTCACGTGCTTGTTTTCGTCGGAATAGTTGATGGCGTTGTTGATAAGGTTGCAAACGACCTGTAAAAGCTTCACCTTGTCTGCCTTGACAAACAGCCGCTCTTCTATCTTATCCTCAAAGACAAATCCGCTGTTTTCCTTTAAGCGACGGTAGCGCTCTACCGTTTCCTTGATCACAAAGGAAAGATCGAACACCTCGTCCTTTCTTTCAGCGTTTCCACCCTGAATACGCGAAATCTCAAGCAGATCGTTGACAAGAGTGGAGAGCCTCGTTGCCTCGTCGATGATGACTTGTACGTTCTCGGGCGTGTTCTCGCCCTCAATGTCACGCATAACCTCACCATAGCCGATGATCATCGTAAGGGGTGTGCGAAGGTCGTGCGAGATGTTGGCGATCAGCTCCTTTTGGAGCCTGTCAACCTTAGAAAGCTCGTCTGCCGCTTGGCTGAGCGTTTCAGAAAGCTCCTCGCTCTCACGGTAGAAGCGGTCGATGCCCGCAGTCTCAAACTTGCCTTGTGCAAGGCTCTTTGCCGATTTGTTGATGTTTTCTATCGGCGCGGAGATGTAGTTGGCAAGGATAAAGGAAATGATGAAGGAAACGAGTATCAGCGCAACGGAAATATAAAGCAGCTGATAGCGAAGCGTTATGACGGTGGATTCTACGGGCTGTAGTGAAGCATCCAAGAACAGAACGTAATTACCTTCCCCCCGACTCGTTACAAGAGCGGTGACAAGACGGTCGCCTTCAAACTCCTCACCGCCGATGCTTTGCATATTTTTTTCATCCAGAAGGTCGCTTAGGCGGATCTGAAACACGTCGCCGCCATTTCCTGCGCGAGAAGCGATCTTTAAAACCGTGCCGCTGTCTAAACGGTGCACGACGCAAACGGGCGACGCCTCATAGTCCGCAACGGCGGTAGCAATGCCTTCGTTAATTTTATAAACGGCGACACAAGCGCGCTCGCGCTCAGCAAGCTCTTGTATTTTTTCCTCAAGCTCCTCGCCGTCGGTATAGTAGGAAAGCTGATACGCTGCCTGCGCCATGCGGTTTTTAACGTCCCAATAATGAAAGACGCTGAAAAGGAATATCTGCGCGACCCAAAGCACCGCGATGATAAAGATGGTAAAGGCGGCAAAGGCCCCGAAAACGGAGCGCTTTAACGTGCCGCGATTTTTTCTTTTTTTACGGTGCGTCAAAACGATAGCCCACCCCTCGAAGAGTTACGATCAGGTCGCTGTACGCGCCGATGCTCTTGCGAAGGAGCTTCACGTGCGTGTCAAGCGTTCTGTCGCTTCCATAGAAGTCGTAGCCCCATACCTCGCAGATCAGCTTTTCGCGGGAAAGGGCGATATTGCGGTTGCGAACGAAATAAAAGAGAAGGTCATACTCCTTGGGAGAGAGCGGTGCGATCTCCCCGTCGATGGTCACGATGCGGGCGGTAAAATCGACTGAAAGTCCGCGATAGGTGTAAATTTCGCTTTTCACCTCGGTGGCCTGCGTGCTCTGACCAAGCTTTACGCGCTTTAAAATGGCATCCACGCGAAGCATCAGCTCGCGGGGAGAAAAAGGCTTGACAACGTAATCATCCGCGCCAAACTCAAAGCCGTTGATCTTATCGTATTCCTCGCCACGCGCGCTTAACAGAATGATCGGAACAGAGGAAAATTTCCTGATCTCACGGCAAGCGGAGAAGCCGTCGAGCTCCGGCATCATAATGTCCATAATTACGGCATCAAAGCCTTCTTTTTTGCATAGAAGAACGGCTTGCATACCGTCCTTCGCCTCGGTGACCTCGTATCCACCGAACTCGGCATACTTGCGGACAAGCTTGCGAATGTGCTCTTCATCATCGACGATCAAAAGTCTTTGCATATTTCAGTCGTTCCTTTCAGGTAAAATTAAGATGCCGTATATTCGTGAACGGTAAGCGTGACCGTAAAGGGAGAATAGGTGATGCTAATGCCCTGTCGCACGGGCTTATAGATCTTTGCCTGTGCAGTCTCACCAATCGTGAGATGTGCCAAAACGCTGCGATAGCTGTCGGCAGAGCTGACAACAAGCTCCTTGCCGTTCACCATAACGGAATAAAGAACGTATCCCGATTCAATCGGGGTGGAGATCTCGTTGTTATAAGCGTAGCTATATACCGTCAATCCGCTGGTGGTCGCAGAGGAGGTGAAGGTAAAGCCAAGATCGGCTCTGCCGCTGACGTAGCCCTTCTCTATGATCTCCGAAACCGCATCGATCGCGGTGGCGATGGGAATGGCAAAGCCGATGTTGTCAACGTTCTCAGCGATGGATTTAGCATTAACGATACCGACGAGATTGCCATTCATATCAAACAGACCGCCGCCCGAGTTGCCGGGATTGATCGCGGCGTCGGTTTGAAGAAGAGTCATAGGAATTCCCTCGATCGTGATCGTACGGGAAAGGCCGCTGATAATGCCGCGAGAGACCGAGCCGCCCAAGGCACCGAGAGGATTGCCAATAGCAACGACCTCCTGACCGAGAACGAGAGGCTCGTCTGCGCTAACGTAGGTTGCAATTGGCAGTCCCTTTGCGCCGATACGCAAAACGGCGATGTCGCTTAACCAGTCCGTGCCGATAACGGTCGCGGTATATTCCACGCCGCTCGTGGTACGGACGATAATGGTCTCAAATCCCTCCACAACGTGATTGTTGGTCACGATATAGGTATAATCCTGCGTTTTGCTCTCGCTGATAATAACGCCGCTGCCCGCGCCGCTCACGGTTTTGTTGGGGTAGCGGGTGCCCACGCTTTCGGTCAAGATCTCAACGACAAAGTCGGCGCTTTTGGCGGCAACCGCCGCTACCGAACCGTCCTCGATCGTCGCTTTATTATTCGTTTGATGCATCACAACGGTATCACCGAACGCACCGAGCGAGCCACTGTTAGCCGCGCCGCTACCGCCGCTTGAGCCTGTACCGCCTTGCGCGCCTGAGCCTGCACCGCTCCCTATGCCGCGCATGAGAAGGATGCCGCCGACGGCGACAAGTGCTAACAAAAGCACCGCAACGGCAACAAGAAGTGCGATAACGCCCACTCTTCCGTTCTTTTTCGTTCCCTGTCGGTCTCCGTCCACGCCGAAGAAGCGAGGACCGTATTCCACAGAGGAGCCGCCATTTTCTGTATGATCCGAGCGAGCTTCGCTCGCGCTCTGCCCGTCTTGGTATTCAAATTGGTCTGACATAATAAATTCCCTTCGGAAAAAATCTTTTGTGCCATCAGTATACAAGGATATTGTGATGGCTATATGAAAGGTAAAAGTCGGTTATAAAAAAACTGCAAGGTTATTTTTGCGCGTCAAGGTAGTTTTGAAGAATAATTTGAGCAGAGAGCGTATCCACGACCTCCTTGCGTCGCTTGCCCTTAACGTCGGTCAGGGAAAGAAACTGATGCGCGCAAACGGTGGATAAGCGCTCGTCGTAGAAGATATATGGAATTGTCGTGTATTCGCCTAAAAGTGCGGCAAAGGCACGCACTGCCTCGGCACGAAAGCCCTCACTTCCGTCCATATTCTTAGGAAGCCCGATAACTATCAAAACAGCTCCGTTCTTTTCAGCCTCAAGGGCAACCGCCTCAGCGGTTTTACGCATACCGCCCGGCTTTATAGTGCCGATGCCCGACGCGAGAAAGCCCGTGGGGTCGGACAGAGCGAGACCCGTGCGCACGTCACCGTAATCCACACCTAAAATTCTACCCCGGAGAGCCTCGTTTGTATTCATAAAATTAACGTTCCTTTCGTGCTTGACAAATTTTAGAAAAAGATATATGATAAAGAAAAGAATCTTTAAAGGAAAAACGAAAATGAGTATACTTGCCTGCCCTGTTTGCCAAAAGGCGCTCCTTGAGGGTGAAACGGGCTTTTCCTGTCCGAGCGGTCACTCCTTTGACAAGGCGAAGGAGGGGTACGTCAATCTCCTTCAAAACGCCAAGGGACAGCACGGAGACAACCGCTTGATGCTGGACGGTCGCCGCCGCTTTTTAGAGGCGGGATATTATGAAAAATTAAGAAATGCCGTTGCCTGTGCCGCGAAAAAGCATTTGCCTGGCGGCGCCGTCCTTTTAGACGTGGGTTGCGGCGAGGGATATTACACCGAGGCGCTGGCAAGGGAGGTCGCTACCGTTTACGGCTTTGACGTTTCGCGCGACGCGGTGAGGAGCGCAGCAAAGCGCAAATGCGGAGCGCATCTATTCGTCGGTAGTGCTTACGCCATGCCTGTGCTTGACGGAAGCGTAGACGGTTTAACGCTTTTATTCTCTCCCTTTTGCCGAGAGGAAATTCTGCGCGCCTTAAAGCCGCACGGCATTTTGATTATGGCGATTCCCGGCGTGCGTCATCTTTTCGGGCTGAAAAAGGCTATTTACGACACGCCCTACGAAAACCGCGTGGGCGATACGAATATTGAGGGTCTTACCCTTCTTTCTCGTGAAAGCATCAAGGGTGAGATCACCTTAAAGACAAACGAGGAGATCGTTTCGCTGTTTTCAATGACCCCGTATTATTACAAGACATCAAAAGCAGACCACGAAAAGCTCTCCAAGCTGGAGCATCTTGTAACGGAGATCGAATTTGAGCTTTTGGTCTATCAAAAAAATTAGCGTTAAGCCCTGCCTCGCGGGGCTTTTTGTTTTCTTTAACGGATAACGAAAAATGAATGGTGAACAATTTCGGTGGATTTTCGCCAAAGCGAAAATTTTCATTCATTTTTCATCAAGACGAATTTGCTGGTTAGTAGAAAATTCGCAAGACAAGGCGTAAGGGCGCAAGGAAGGCGACGGTGGAGTTACCTACTCCGGGCCGACCGCGTCGCCCGACAACGCAGTATTGCGGATTTTATACAATCAGCATTGCGTCGCCAAAGGAGAAAAATCGATACCTCTCCGCGACAGCCGTTTCATAAGCGTTCATAATGTTTTCCTTGCCGGCAAGGGCGCTGACAAGCATCAAAAGCGTGCTTTCGGGAAGATGGAAGTTGGTAATGAGAGCGTCGGCAGCCTTGAATTTATAGCCCGGATAGATGAATATTTTGGTTTCGCCCTCGGCGGCGTGCACGATGCCGTTTTCATCCGTCACGCTTTCCAGCACGCGCGTGGACGTTGTACCGACGCAAATGATCCTGCCTCCGTTGGCACGGCGGCGATTGATCTCCTCGGCAGTCTTTTGCGTGATGCGGAAATGCTCGGCATGCATCAGGTGGTCAGCGATCTTCTCCTCCTTGACGGGCCGGAAGGTGCCAAGACCGACGTGAAGCATTACCTCAGCGTAGCCCACGCCCTTTTCCTTGATACGCGAGAGAAGCTCGGGGGTAAAGTGCAGTCCCGCGGTGGGTGCGGCGGCCGAGCCCTCCTCCTTGGCGTAAACCGTTTGGTATCTGTCCTTCTCTTCTAAGCGCGCGGTGATATACGGCGGAAGCGGCATATTTCCTACCTCGTCAAGCACCTCGTATATACTATGATACTTTTCGGTATCGTAGAAGAAGCGCACACGGCGGTTGCCGCCCTCGACAACGTCTATAACCTCGGCAACCAAAATGCCGCCAAAGGAAAAACGTGCGCCAACCTTAGCACGCTTGCCGGGGCGTACAAGAGTTTCCCACGTACCGTCCTGCTCGGCGCGCAGAAGAAGAAGCTCCATAGACGAGCCCGTTTTCTCGGTCACGCCGAGAAGGCGCGCGGGAATGACCTTGGAGGAATTCACCACAAGGATATCCTCGGGATTTAAAAAATCTATAATATCGTAAAAGCGGCGGTGCGAGAGCTCGCCGTCTTTTTTTGAAAGCACCAAAAGGCGCGATTCGTCGCGGCGCTCCGCGGGCGTTTGCGCGATCAGCTCCTCGGGAAGCTCATAGAAAAAATCCGAGGTTTTTAAGGTGGTTTCGATGCGTTCGTTTACAATTTCCATAACTAACCGTTTCCGTCTTTGTTTCATATAATAATATTAACCAGTAAGGTCTTCTATATATTTTAACACATTCTTTTGCCGATTGCAAGAGAGAAAGGTACAGATATGAACGAAAAGACGAAAAAGGGGAGCTTTCGTGGCGTGGCAACCGCGCTGATAACGCCCTTTTTAGACGGCAAGGTGGACGTTTTCACGTTTCGCCGCCTGATCAATATACAGCTGGGGGCTAAAATCGATGCGCTCGTCGTGGCGGGCACAACGGGAGAGGCGCCGACCCTCACCGAGTGTGAGCGCGACAGCCTTCTTTCGGAGGCGCTTGCGTGTGTTGACGGGCGAGTGCCCGTTATCATGGGGTGCGGCTCCAACGACACCGCCCACGCGATAGGCTACGCCAAGCGTGCAAGAGAGCTTGGAGCGGACGGCGCGCTCGTCGTTACCCCCTACTACAACAAGGGAACCTCGCGAGGACTTCGCGAGCATTTTTTAAGCATAGCAGAAGCGGCGGATCTCCCCGTTATCTTATATAACGTACCCTCTCGTACGGGGGTTGACATTAGCCTTGACGGCTACGACGAGCTCTTTTCGCACCCTATGATCACGGGCGCAAAGGAAGCCGGTGCAAGCATTGAAAAAATGGCAGAGCTATGTGCACTTGCCAAGGGACGCGCGGCAGTCTATACAGGCAACGACGCGATGCTCCTTCCTTCCCTTGCCGTTGGTGCGGACGGTGTCATCTCAGTGGCGTCGGGTGTTCTGCCGAAAAATATGCGCAAGATATATACCGCCTTTTGCTCGGGCGAGCAGGAAACCGCTATAAAAGCCAATGCCAGACTTTTGCCGCTTTACAGGCTTTTGTTTAAGGAGACCAACCCTGCGCCCATCAAGTGCGCGCTCTCGCTTTTAGGCTTTGGCGACGGCTCGCTTCGCTTGCCCCTCACGCCGCCGAGCGAGGCTCTGCTTGAAGAACTGAGAAGAGAGCTGGAACGGCTCTCCGAGGGGGTATAATTTTTTCGTTTCCTTCTTCTCTCGCTTGACTTTTTTCTCTTGCTTTGGTATAATATAGTATGTAGAATAAGCAAGGGAGATGCACCATGACCGAGCAAGAGGCGAAACTTAAAATCGAGGCGTTAAGAGAAGAAATACGCTATCACGCAAAGAGGTATTACGAGGAGGATGCTCCCGAGATCTCCGACTTTGAATACGACAGAATGTACCGCGAGCTCAGTGAGCTGGAGGCGGCATTTCCTGCGCTTGACGACCCCACCTCTCCCACCAAGCGCGTGGGCGGAGCGGCACTTGACAAGTTTGAAAAATTTACCCACCGCGTGCCGCTTGGCAGCCTTACCGACGTTTTTTCCTTTGAGGAGCTTGAGGAGTTTTTAAAGAAAAATGCGGAAAAAGCGCCCTCGGCGCTTTATTCCGTAGAGCCGAAGATCGACGGTCTTTCGGTAGCTCTGACCTACGAAAACGGCGTTTTCGTTCGCGGAGCAACGCGCGGCGACGGTGTAACGGGCGAGGACGTGACTGAAAATCTTCGAACGATTCGCTCTATCCCCTTGCGCTTAAACGAGCCGCTTCCCTATCTTTGCGTGCGCGGCGAGGTGTATATGCCGCGCGCGGTCTTTGCTTCGCTCAACGAGCAAAGAGAGAGCGAGGGTGAATCTCGCTTTGCCAATCCGCGCAATGCGGCGGCAGGCTCGCTTCGACAGCTGGACTCCAAGGTCACAGCGGGCAGACGGCTTGAAATTTTCGTATTTAATCTCCAAGAGGGCTCTCTCTATATGGACGGACATGAGCCAAAAACGCACACTGAGGCGCTTGATCGCCTTGACGAACTCGGCTTTACTACGCTCCCCTACAGGAAGCTTCTCGCCTCTGCGGAAGAGATTGAGGCACATATCAGCAATCTGGGCGCGCTTCGCCCCACGCTTCCCTTTGACATTGACGGCGCTGTAGTCAAGGCTGACGACTTTGCCGTGCGCGAGCGCTTAGGCGAGCTGACCAACGTACCCAAATGGGCAGTAGCGTACAAATATCCGCCCGAGCAACAGGAAACGGTATTAAAGGATATCGTGATCGCGGTTGGAAGAACGGGTGTTTTGACCCCCACGGCAGAGCTGGAGCCTGTATTTCTTGCGGGAAGCACGGTTTCGCGTGCCACACTTCACAATCTTGACTATATTATCAAAAAGGATATTCGCATCGGCGACCGCGTGATCCTACAAAAAGCGGGAGACATCATTCCCGAGATCGTGCGCTCCCTTCCCGAAAAAAGAACGGGAGGCGAGGCGGTCTTTTCAATGCCCACGCATTGCCCCTCCTGCGGCGCACCCGTTTTACGCGATGACGCGGGCGAGGGTGCGGCGGTGCGCTGTGTAAATAACGCCTGCCCTGCACAAAGAGAAAGAGGCATTATTCATTTTGCCTCCAAGGGCGCAATGAACGTGGACGGACTTGGCACACAGCTGATCTCGCTTTTGCTTCAAAAGGGCTTGATCGCCGACGCGGCAGACCTCTATACGCTCAAAAAAGAGGACGTTGCCGCACTCGACAGAATGGGGGAGAAATCGGCGGAAAACCTTCTTTCTGCCATTGAAGCCTCAAAGGGCGCGGGGCTTGAACGGCTCATTTACGCCTTTGGCATCCGTCAGGTCGGTGAAAACGCCGCTGAAGCGGTCGCAGCCAAATTCCGCACGCTCGATGCTTGCTTTGAGGCAAGCTACGAGGATTTTGCGGCGATACCCGACATTGGAGACATCACCGCGCAAAATCTTTGCGATTTCTTCTCCTCGGATGCGGCACGCGAGCTTGCAAGGCGGCTTTCCCTCGCGGGCGTTGTCACGGTTGCCGTGAAGGAGCCTCCCAAGGAAACGCTGGCGGGGCTGACCTTCGTTTTAACGGGCACGCTTCCCACGCTAACGCGCGATGAGGCGAGCGAGCGCATCAAGGCGGCCGGCGGAAAGGTCTCCGGCTCTGTTTCCGGCAAGACCTCCTTCGTTGTAGCAGGCGAAGAGGCAGGAAGCAAGCTGACCAAGGCAAAATCGCTTGGCGTTCCCGTGATCGACGAGGATGCGCTTTTAAAAATGCTTGAAAACTAAAACAAAAAGAAAAAGCGGAGCTCATTTGAGCTCCGCTTTTTTGATATTATCCAATCGAGAAATGAATGTAAGTGCCGATGTAGGTTACGGCGAAGAACTCAGCCATCTTTGCGGGGCTTGCAATGTCAGCCTCGGAAAGCTCGGTGCTTCCTGCCTTCCAACCCTTTACAGCGTTTTCAAGAGTTACCGACTCAAGCGCGGTACAGCCTGCAAAGGCGCCAAGGTCAATGAGCGTAACCTCCTTAGGAACGTATACGGAGGTAAGAGCGGTGCAGTTTTCAAATGCCGCCTCAGCTACGTAGATAGTACCCTTCTCGATCGTGCAAGAGGTAATATCCTCCTTTGCGGCAACGAGGATCAAATAGTGGTAAGTCTGCGTCTCGCCGTGCGCGTCCTCTTCCTCAAAGGTTTCTTCCTTTTCGATATAGAAGATTCCGTCCTTCCAGTTCTCTTCGTTTTCAAAGTATGCCGTATCTAAAAATGCGTTCTTTCCGATAGTTGCTACTTTATCGCAAAGCTTGATGTTCTCAATGGAGGTGCAGCCTGCAAAGGCATAAGCGGGAACCTTATCAATGTCGGTAACCTCAACGCTCTTAAGAGAGGCGGGAACGACTGCCTCGTTCTCGTTGATACCGCGACCTCCGAAGATATAGCCGAAGAAGTTAAAGGTTCTATCGGTCTTGGTTGCGCCGATAAAGGGAACAACAAGGCTTTCAAGGCTATCACAGCCGACAAACGCAGCGGAGCCGATCTTCTCTACTCCGCTATTAATGGAAACAGAGGTAAGGTTGCCGCAAGCGTAGAACGCGTTGGTCTCAACGGTTTTTGCAGAGGTGATCTCAAGCTCGGAAAGCTTTGCGGGAACGTAATCGGCGTTTTCCTGATAGTTGGATGCGCCAAAGATATAGCCGAGATAGAAGTTTCTTGCCTCTTCCTTGCTGGCACCGATGAAGGGCAAGGACATGCTTTCAAGATTTACGCAGCCCTCAAATGCCTTGGAGCCGATGTTGGTAACGGTCGAGGGAACGTCCATTTCAGTAAGACCCGTGCAGCCCTTGAATGCGGAGTTTCCGATGATGGAAATACCTTTATCAAGAACAACGGAGGTAATCCCCTCACAGCCGGAAAACGCGCCTGCACCTACGTTATTGGCGTTGGTCAAGCGAACGGTTCTAAGGCTTGCGGGAACGCCGCTGTTGTTTACGGAGCCAAAGAGGTAGCCGAGATGAGCGTTTGCGCCACCCTCCTTGTTAGCACCGATAAAGGGAGCTTCGATACCGATAAGGTTTACGCAACCCTCAAGCGCCGAAGCGCCTACCGTGGTAACGGTCTTGGGGAATACGATGAAGGCGAGGCTCTCACAGCCATAGAAGGTCTTGTCGGCGATCGCGGTCATATTACCCTTCATATCTATGTCGGCAAGGCTCTTGCAGTTGTAGAACGCCAAAGCGCCAATGTTGTTGACCTTGCTGGGGATCGAGATGCTCTGGAGCGAGGTGCAGTTGTAGAAAGCACCCGCACCGATGGTGGTGAGCGACGAAGGAATGGAAACCTCTTTGAGTGAGGTGCAGCCGGCGAAGGCGGCTTCGCCAATGGTTCTTACTCCACTGGGAATATCAACCTCGGTGATATCGGTACAGCCCGAAAAAGCATCGGGAGCAATGGCGTTGACCGTAACACCGTTATACTTTTCAGCAATAACGATCTTCGTGTCGGTTGCCGTGCCGATACCGGCAAGCGTGTACGCCTTACCCGTATCGTTGAGTATGTACTCAAGACCCTCGGTCGCGTTCTTAGGTGATACCTCGTCCGCACCGCAAGCCGTGAGGAAAAGCGTGCCGAATGCCATAACAAGCGTTAAAAGCACAAGCAATGTTTTTTTCATGGTTTCCTCCAAGTTTTGTTTTCTCATACATTTGAGGCGCATAAAGTCAAAAATGCACTAAAATAGACATTGTATATTATATCATCTGTATCCCCGAATGTCAAGTATTTTCGGCAATTCTCCCCTTATTTTTTCTCGGCGCTCGTAAAGAAAAAGTGCCGCACCGACGGAAATGCTCGGTGCGGCGGATATCAAACGCGTCTATATAGCTCGTTAAGCGAGCGAAGACGTGCGCGGTCAAGCGAAAAAAGCTGCTCCCGCGTGATACGGAAGCCCCAGTTTCCGCGCTCGACACCGGGGGTGTTGAAGCGTGTGTCGGCGCCAAAAAGAAGAAGGTCCTGTACGGGGAAAAGAACGAGCGAGGCGTGTGAGGCAAGCATGGTGCGAAGGGCGTATCTGCACCCCTCCTCAAAGCTCTCGCCCTCGTATCCGCAATAGCGGAAAAGCTCCCGTCTTTTGCCCTCGTCCGCCTCAAAAACGTAGGCTAAAAGGGTGTTATTGTCGTGCGTTCCCGTATAGGCTACCGAATTTTCAGAGTAATTGTGCGGCAGATGTCGGGATTCGATCTCACCGTCAAAGGCAAACTGCAAAATGCGCATACCGGGGAATTTGCTGTATGCGAGCAGCTTTTCCACCGAAGCCATTCTTTCCCCGAGGTCCTCAGCGATAATAAGCGCGTCGCCCGCCTCCTCCCTCAGCATATCCACAAAGGGTCTTCCCGGTCCCTTACGCCAAACGCCGTCCTTCGCCGTATTGGCATTGGCGGGAATATCGAAATAGGTGTCGAAGCCACGGAAATGGTCAATGCGGATGCCGTCAAAGAGGGAAAGCATATGGCGAATACGATCACGCCACCAGGAATATCCATCCTTTTTCATCCCCTTCCAATTATAAAGCGGATTGCCCCACAGCTGCCCGTCTGCCGAAAAGGCATCGGGTGGAACACCCGCGACCCCACGGGGACTTCCCTTTTCGTCAAGGTCGAACATCTCGGGGTGAAAATATACGTCGGCACTGTCATAGGCGACGTAGATGGGCACGTCTCCGATAATAGCGACGTTTTTGCGGTTGGCGTAGGAGCGAATGCGCTTCCACTGGCGGTGGAAGGTATATTCGATAAATGCCCAAGCGCGAAAAACGTCTTCCCTATATTCCTTGATTTCCCATTCGTACCAGGGCTTTTGTCCGTTAGCCTCACGGAGCGCCATAAAAGTGGCGAACTCGCGGCTGTACGGATGCTCCGAAAGAAAATCAGCAATCGCCGCCGTATCCTCAAAGCGAGAGGCGGCAGAAAAAAGAAGCTCTATTCTTTCCTCCCAAAGACGCTTAAACTCACAGGTGTAGGGCACGTACTGACGGGCGCCTTCTATCTCCTCGGCACTAAGAAGTCCTTCCTCAAAAAGCTGGTAGATATCAATAAAAAAAGGATTGCCGCTAAAGGCAGAGAGCGATTTGTAGGGAGAGTTATGCTCGTCTGTCATACAAAAGGGCAAGACCTGCCAATAGCCAAAGCCACTCTCCGCAAGAAAATCCACAAACTCCTCAGCGCTTTTTCCAAAGCCGCCCTCCGAGTAATCTCCATGCAAACAAGAGATGGGCATCAGTACTCCGCTTTTTCGTTTCATACTGTCTCCTTTTGACGTTTCATTTAGTATACTTTTATATTTTACCGCACTTTATATGTATAGAATACACCTTTTTTTAAAAAAAGCAAGAGTTTTTTGCAAGTATGCCTTGTCAAAAATAAAAAAGTGTGCTATACTATATAAAGAAATATTGTACCGTTTTGTAAGAAAGGATTTCCCACTTGATCATCGCATTAGAAGACGCTAAATACAAGCTTTGCGCTATGCGCGAGGATATGAAGGAGCTTGGCTCCTCCTTGCACATTGAGGAGCTGCGCGCCAAGGCAAAGGAAATGGAAGAGCTCACGTACGCTGAGAATTTCTGGAGCGACCAGGCAAAGAGCAGCAAGATCGCAAAGGAGCTTGCCGACTATAAGGACACCATTGCCACCTACGACGGTCTTTGCGAACGTCTTGAGGATGCCATCGTTTTGGCGGAAATGGCTATTGAGGAAAATGACGAGGGCTCTATCGAGGAGGTAGAATCCGAGCTTGCCTTTATCGAAAAGGAGGAGGAAAGACAGCGCATTTCCGTGCTTCTTTCGGGCGAATACGACAAAAACAATGCCATCGTTTCCTTCCACCCCGGTGCGGGCGGAACGGAGGCACAGGACTGGGCATCGATGCTCTACCGTATGTACTGCCGCTGGGCAGACCAGCACGGCTTCAAGGTCAAGCTCCTTGACTGGCTGGACGGTGATGAGGCAGGACTCAAGAGCGCAACCATTATGGTAGAGGGCATTCACGCGTACGGCTACCTGAAGAGTGAAAACGGCGTGCATCGCCTTGTGCGCGTTTCCCCGTTCGATGCTTCGGGAAGACGGCAGACCTCCTTTGCTTCGGTCGAGGTCATGCCCGAATTCAACGATGACGACGACACGATCGAGCTTCGCGACGAGGATCTTGAGATCACGGCGCACCGCTCCTCCGGCGCGGGCGGTCAGCACATCAACAAGACCGACTCGGCGATCCGTATCGTGCATATCCCCACAGGCATCGTCGTTGGCTGTCAAACCGAAAGAAGCCAGCTTCAAAACAAGGAAACGGCGCTTAAAATGCTCAAATCCAAGCTAATGGAGATCAAGGCAAGAGAAAAGCTTGACCGTATCGAGGATATTCAGGGCGTGAAGTCCAATATCGAGTGGGGTTCCCAAATAAGAAGCTACGTGTTTATGCCTTACACGCTGGTCAAGGACACGCGTACAGGCTATGAAACGGGCGACGTTGGTGCCGTTATGGACGGCGATCTTGATGGGTTTATCAATGCGTACCTGAAGGGTGACGCAAAGCAATAATTTTCAAAACCGAAAGGAGAATTGTTATGTTGAAAAAATCGAAGCTTGTTGTTGCAGTAACACTGCTAGTGCAGTCTGTTACCTTCTTTGCGCTGTTCTGCATTCTTTGGGCAAAGAAGAAGAGCCTTGCAGGAGCGTTTCTCGCCGTTGCCGCTATGGGCGGTGCAACGGGCGCTTACCTTGTTGTACAGATGAAGAAGGAGATTGCCGAGACCGCCGTTGAGTTTGACGACGATTTTGAGGTTGACGAGCTCGCCTTCCATCCCGATTTTGACGAGGAGCTTGAAGAGGAAGAGGACGCCCAGGCGTAAGCTTTTTGGTAAGAAAGCAATCTTTAGGAAAAAACGGCAGTTTTCTGCCGTTTTTTTCTCTTTTGGGGAAATTTTAAGGCTATCCTTTTTTCTTCCTATATCATATAATGAAATCGTAGCATTCATTTTTCAGAAAGGATAACGCCAGATGGAGATCATTCGAATCGGCGAGCATAAGCTCAAGCTGATCTTAAGTGACGAGGATTTAAAGAAGCACAAGCTGACGCTTGAAAAATTAGATTACGGGAATACGGAGACGCGCCGCATTTTGTGGCAGATTCTCGACGAAGCTAAGGAAAAGACGGGATTTGACGCCGCCGCTGACAAAACGCTCGTGCAAGCGTATCCCGGCAGAAAAAGCGGGTGCGAGATCTACGTAACGCGCCTTGGCGCGCGTTCGGGCGGCATAAGAGGGCGCCATAGCATTTACTGCTTTTCCAACCCCGATGATCTTTTCACCGTTTCGCGCGAGCTGTCCCACGCGGGCGCGAGATATGAAAGCGCGCTTTACAAGGACGAAAGGGAGAATTTTTATTTGTGCATCAAGGAGCCGCTCGTTTCGAGCATTCAAAAGGAGGATCCCGTGACCCCTTTAAGCTTTATTGAGGAATACGGCAAGAAAATCAAGGACAACGTGTTTTTTGCTTACATAAGAGAGCACGGCGAATGCCTAAGAGAAACGGGTGCCATAGAGGTGCTTTCCCAAAAAAACAGACAACCGAAGGTATAAAGAAACAAGGCGCGGGCACATTAATGAAAAAACGAAAGGATTTTTTATTATGCAGCTCACGCAAAAGGAAACCACGCTTTTAAAGGACTTAAAGGACAGTGAACAGCTTTGCATTGACAAATACACCAAGCACAGCGAGTCGGCACACGATCCTCAGCTCAAAAACCTCTTTTCTTCCCTCGCAAGCGACGAAAGAAAGCATCTTGACACCTTAACGAAAATTGAGGGCGGAACTATTCCCTCAGCGAGCGGCACGGACAGCACGATGCCCACCTTTACCGCGACCTACACAGGAACGGCAAACACCGATGCGAAGGACGACGCTTATTTATGCACCGATCTTTTAAGCGGCGAAAAGCAGGTCTCTCACCTTTACGACACCTGCATTTTTGAGTTTAACGACGAGGGAGTACGCGAAGTGCTTGCCGGTATCCAAAAGCGTGAACAAATGCACGGTAAAATGATCTACGACTATATGAAGACCAACGGTATGTACCAATAAAAAGAAAAGGCGGCTCGCTGATGCGAAGCCGCTTTCTCTTTACTCAATTTCGACGATTACGTGCTTGCCGCTGCCATTGGCTGCGACTTTCATCACGGAACGGATAGCCTTGGCTATCTTACCGTGTCTGCCGATTACCATACCGGTATCCTCAGGGGCGACGGTGAGAACGAGCTTAACCTCGTTTTCCTCCACGGTCTCTGTTACGGACACCTGATCGGGCGAATCGACGATCGCACGAGCAATGTCGGTAAGAATCTGTTTGTAATCCATTTTAAAACGCCCTTCTTAAGTTTGAAATCAAATAAGCAACGCCGTGGGCGATTACTTAATGATCTCTGCCTTCTTAAGAAGATCCTTAACGGTATCGGTGGGCTGTGCGCCGTTCTTGAGCCACTTCGTTGCCTTCTCAGCGTCGATCTTGACCTCGATAGGATCCTTCATAGGATCGTAATAGCCGATCTCCTCGATGAAACGGCCGTCACGGGGATATCTGCCGTCTGCTACGACTACACGATACGAGGGTGCCTTCTTTTTACCGATTCTGGTAAGTCTGATTTTAACTGCCATTGTTGAATTCCTCCAAAAAATATATATTTTTATTTTAAAAAAACGGGATTAGAAAGGCATTTTCATGCCGAAGAGACCGCGGCGCTTTCCTGCTCCGCTTGACATTTGCTTCATCATCTTTTTCATTTGGTCGAACTGCTTCAAAAGACGGTTGACATCCTCCACAGAGGTGCCCGAGCCGAGCGCGATGCGGCGGCGGCGCGAGCCGTTGATAACGTCGGGATCAAAGCGCTCCTTCGCCGTCATGGAAAGAATGATCGCTTCAACGCGCTTCATTTGGTTTTCGTCCATATTGATGTCCTTAAGAGCGCCGGGCTTTACGCCGGGAATCATAGAGATCAGCTGCTCAAGGTTGCCCATTTTGCGAAGCTGATGCATCTGCTCCAAAAAGTCGTCGAGCGTGAAGGTCGCCTCACGGATCTTCTTTTCCATTTCGGCGGCTTTCTTTTGGTCAATGACCGCCTCTGCCTTTTCAATCAAGGAAAGCACATCACCCATACCAAGAATGCGAGACGCCATTCTTTCGGGATGGAAAAGCTCGATCATATCAAGCTTCTCGCCCGTGCCGATAAACTTAATGGGCTTGCCCGTTACGTAACGAACGGAGAGTGCGGCACCGCCTCTGGCGTCGCCATCGAGCTTGGTAAGGACCACGCCCGTCACGTCGAGAAGATCGTTGAACGCTTTGGCAACATTGACCGCTTCTTGACCTGTCATCGCGTCGACCGTGAGAAGGATCTCGGTGGGCTCTACCTCTTTTTTGATGTCGGAAAGCTCCTTCATCAAGACCTCGTCGATCTGAAGGCGGCCTGCCGTATCGATAAACACAAGATCGTGTCCGTGCTTTTTCGCGTGCGCTACGCCCTCCTTGGCGATCTTGACGGGAGACGGCTTAGTCCCCATTTCAAAAACGGGAACGCCGACGCTTTCGCCGACCACCTTTAACTGATCAATGGCGGCAGGGCGGTATACGTCGCAAGCGACGAGAAGGGGATTTTTCCCCTTTTTCTTATACATAGCCGCGATCTTGGCAGCGTGCGTGGTTTTACCCGCACCCTGAAGACCGACCATCATAACAACTGTGGGGGGACGCGAGGAAATTTCAAGCTTGGGAGACTCACCGCCCATCAAGGCGATCAGCTCCTCGTTGACGATCTTTACGATCTGCTGGGCGGGAAGCAGGCTTTCAAGGACCGCCTCGCCAACGGCACGCTCGGTGACGTTCTTAACGAAGTCCTTTACGACCTTGAAGTTAACGTCGGCTTCAAGGAGTGCGAGCTTGACCTCGCGCATACCTTCCTTAACGTCAGCCTCGGTCAGCTTACCCTTATTACGAAAGCGCTTTAATGCGTTGGTTAGTTTTTCAGTTAATCCTTCTAACAAGGTGCGCCTCCTTAATTTTGATTTTCAGAAAGGATCTCCTCTGCAAGCGCACGTACAGCGCCCGAAAGCACACGCACGCTCTCCGTATCCCCTTCCTTTTCGATAGACGCGGCAAGAGAAAGAAGCTTCCCTGCCGTTTCCTTCAAGGAAAGGTGGCGACCGGCAAGTCCCAGCTTGGATTCAAGAAGGAGAAGCTCCTCCTCGCCTTTTTTTATGGACTGCCTTGCGCCTTGTCTGGAGATGCCGATATTTTCCGCAATTTCGGACAGCGAGAGATCGTCGCAGTAATACATTTCCAGCATTTCGCGCGTCCTATCGGAAAGAAGCGAGCCGTAGAAGTCTAAAAGGAACGTGATCTCAAGGTTTTTTGTGAACATATTTTACCGTCCGTTTGGGTGTAAACTGTTTTACTTTACAGATTATAGCATATCTTTTCTTTTAAGTCAATAGTTTTTTGAAAAAAAGCGAAAAAACTTGAAAAATATTTTAAAAACCACTTGCTATTTTGGAAAAGGCGTGTTATAATATCAAGGTATGAAAAGTATATTCCTCTGCACACCCTCTCAGGTGCAGTCGGCATATCATTATTTCTAAAGAGGAGGATATCGAAATGGCAAACATCAAATCCGCAAAAAAGCGTGTTAAGGTAATCCAGACCAAGACTCTTCAGAATCAGATGGTAAAGTCTCAGCTTCACACTGTTGTGAAGAAGTTCAACGCCGCAGTTGCTTCCGGCGATAAAGAGGCTGCACTGGCTGCTTACACCTTGGCTGTGAAGAAGGTTGACCAGGCCGCTGCTCGTGGCATCATGCACAAGAATGCTGCTGCACACAAGAAGAGCGCCTTCACCCTTAAGCTCAACGCAATGGCATAATCACCGACTAACCCACGGTGAATAAAAAGAACGCTTTGTCGCCTCACCGTCAAAGCGGTCTCGCCATATATGCAGATGTAGCTCAATGGCAGAGCGCTCGCTTCCCAAGCCAGACACGCGGGTTCGATTCCCGTCATCTGCTCCAAAAAGAAAAAGAGGGCGTTCGCCCTCTTTTTCTTTTTCGCAATAGTTTTCGGAATCGAACCCTTCGCGAAGCGAGATGGGCTTTGCGCGTATTGCAAATTTGCCCTGCCGTAAAGGTCGGCGCAAAGCTTGGGTTCAGATTCCCGTCATCTGCTCCAAAAAAGGAAAAAGGGAGTTTATCTTCCTTTTTTTCTTTTTTCGTGCCAAGTTTTCGGAATCGAACCCTTCGCGAAGCGAGATGGGCTTTGCGCGTATCGTAAATTTGCCTTGCCGTAAGGGTCGGCGCAAAGCTTGGGTTCAGATTCCCGTCATCTGCTCCAAAAAGAAAAAGAGGGCATTCGCCCTCTTTTTCTTTTTTCGTGCCAAGTTTTCGGAATCGAACCCTTCGCGAAGCGAGATGGGCTTTGCGCGTATCGCAAATTTGCCCTACCGTAAAGGTCGGCGCAAAGCTTGGGTTCAGATTCCCGTCAACGGCCTGCCCTTCCAATCAATTTAAAGAAAAAGAGGGCATTCGCCCTCTTTTTTCGCTTTTTCTCTACTCTATATTCAAAACGCCACCGTTTTCTACGTGGCTTTCGCCGAAATAAATACCCCAATACGCCTCAAGAGTAACGTCCTTATCTTCCTGAATATTCAGCGTAAAGGAGAGCACTTGATCCTCGGCGTCGCTTCTTTCCAAGCAGTCGACGAAATATTCACCGTCTGCCGTCTTAAGAACGAGATATCCTGATGCGCTTCCCAAAGGAAGTGTCACAGTGACCGTATAAGTGCCTTGACCGTTTAACACGGCATTGCTACCCACGCTTGCAGTAGCTTCTTCCGCACCGTCCTTGTATACGGAAACAGAAAGAAGACAGCTACCCGACGTTTGAAACGTGCTTTTTGAGCTTTGGATGCCGTCGGAAAACCACGCATAGGTGCCTGTTGAAAGCAAGGCAACACAAATTAAAATGCAAAACAAAGAGCAAAGAACAAGGTGGGCAAACGCCTTGCTAGACGAGTCTTTTGCTATTTTCTTCTTCAAGGCGTTTACCTCCTTTTACTTCATACTCTTAAGACTTACTGAAAATCGTTGTTGTAGATAATGGTGATGTTGTCGGGATCGTAGGAAACGAGGCCGTGAACGGCGTACTGATCGCCACCAAAGATCTGGTTGAAGGGAATGCACTCCATATGATGCACGGTGCAAACGCTGTGATCGTAATTAGCATCTACGCCGCCGTAGCCCATACCTGCCTCCACGCGCTTAGCGCGAGCGCCCTCAGCGCGGCAGTAGTGGTAGTCTGCCCACTCACCGTAGGTAACCGTAACATTCTTAAAGGAAAGGTTGTATTTGCTGGGATCGGGATAGTTGCCGTTTTCGGTTGCAACGGTTTCCTCCATACGACCGATGAGCATACCGCACATACGGTAGTTGTAGTAGTCGTAGGAAGCGGTGCAGTCGTTGTAAGCGTCAATGCGGCAAGCCACGTCTACGTTCTCAAAGGTGTAGGAAGCACCGGGCTCTGCCTGACCGACAACGCCACCGATAGAGCTGTCAAAGGAGCCCCAAAGACCCGCTAAAACAACGTCCTCGGCAATGGTAACGTTCTTGAAGGTGTAGTCGCCCGCACCGGACCAACCGATGATACCGCCGTTGCCGTTATTATAGGTACCAAACTGAGAGTTCTCAACGGTTACGTTCTCAAAAACGCAGGTGCCCGTTGCGCTACCGCAAATACCGCCAAGGTCGCCGCCCTCAATCTCGAGGAGCGCGCCGCTAACGGTTACGTTCTTAATGGTTGCGTCCTTGATCTCACCGAAAAGACCGATAGAGCCGTAAATGCCCCACTCATAGCCGAGATCCCAACCGCTCTGGTAAAGACCGGAGATGGTGTGTCCCTGACCGTCGAATACGCCCGTAAAGGGAGCATCGTCGCCGATAGGATCGAAGGTGATACGGTTGCCGTTTTCATCCTCTGCATAAAGGTCAACGTCGTTGTTGAGGTATACCGTTTTGCCTTCAAAGGATACGGGAAGATTGCCGAGTTCTGCGTCGTAAGTCGAGGAGTTGCTCGAGCCGTCAACAAGAAGCGCAAGTCCTGCAAGAGCCTCCGCGCTGTCAAGCGTGTAGGTATCAGCCTCGGGATCGTACCAATCAAGATCTACGCCGCCGTTCCACTTGCTGGGGATTGCGGGAATTTCAGGATACTCTGCACCCGCGTCGTAGCTATCGCCGTTGTAGCCGTCTTGCTCGTAGCTCAGCTGCGTTGCAACGAGAGCAACGGCAACGTCAAGCGCGTGACCGCCATCAACGTTGTAGTCGTTGTCGAACTCGGTGGGGATCCACTCAAGTCCTACCCAGAAATCGTAGTTCTCTCCGGGAAGAAGCTCGCCCTCGATCACGTAGCCATCGCCAAGAGGATCGCCGGATACGATGCTGTTGCCCATAGGAACACCGTTATCGGCATAGGTGATCTTGTCGATATAAAGCATAATGATGTCGGAAAGGTCCTTACCGTCAACGGTCTTGGTTGCGTTTGCGACCTGAAGCTTGAAGAGGAACTTCAAAGCAAGCGTGCCCTCGTTGGTGATGCGGAAGTTCTCAACAGCCGTTGCGCCGGGCTCCCAAAGAATGGGGGTCTGATCGTCAGCACTCAAGAAAAGCTGAGTGTTCTGATCAACCTTTTCGCCGTTAGCCTCGGAATAGCCGAAGCCTAAGCCCCACTGTGAGCTTGCCGCAGAGGACATATAGCTGCTGTGCCAGAGCTCTACGTCAAGATTACCGGACTGAATCTGGTTCACACCGCTGTTTACGGAATCCGTAAACCATGCGAACGTGGTGCCGAGAAGCATAGAAAAGCATACAAGGAGTGCAATAGCACTGCTAATCAGTCTTCTCTTGTTAGAAGAATTCGTCATTTGTTTTACCTCCTATAAGTATTTTGTTGACGAATATCGATACGCCTTTTGCGTAAAGAACTAAGTAATTTATTCCGAGGCTTCCTCGGTAGACGTTTCGGACGGCTCGCCGCCTCGCTTCTCTTCAAGCTCCCTTTTGAGAGTCTCGATCTTTTGAAGGAGTGTCTCGTTTTCCTTCAGCTTTCCTTCAATATCCGCTCTTTCGGCATCCGCAGCAGCCTTTTGCTCTGCCTTGTATGCCTTAGAAGCACGAATAACGTTTACTGCGTTATAAATGATCAGCAAAAGGAAGGGGGAAAGAATGCAAAGAAGATATCCGGGCGTTGTCTTCATAAACGCAAAAAAATTTCCAACGCCCGCAAGCTTTCCTGCGTACTCACCGAGCACATGGTCGGGCATAACGACAGCCTCGTCGTCAGCTCCCGTATTTGTGCCATAGGTAACGTATCCTAAAAACTCACCGCTGCTATTCACCTTTTTGTCACGAATTTTGTGAGTGAGTATCTTGCCATAGCTATCACTGTTCGTGGAAATAAAGGAGATGACCGTTCCTTGCTCTATTGCGGAAGCGTCCTTCACTTTTTTTGAGAAAATGATATCGCCCGCGTTAAAATGAACGGTATCCTGTGCATTGTTTTCCGAAAGACTCATGGAATCGCTTTGCACAATGTAAAACCGAAATCCAAGAAACGTTCTCTCTATTCTATCCACTGTGGCGACCATAACGATGGTGAAAACCATAATACAAATGGAGAACGTAAAAAGCAATCCCGACAAGGTGCTTAATATGGCTTTACATATCTTTTTTGATTTTTCGCTCAAAATTTACCTCTTTTGCTTTGCAAACCATGCAAAGCGTTTGTTCTTGTTGTTGCCGCTTCCTTTTTTCGAGCAACGGGCTTGACACTCAGAGCACATCTGCTCATCGCAAAGCAAAGGCGCTCCACAAAGCTGGCAAGCAAAGGGCACTTCCCCACGCTCGCACGCCGGACAAACAAGTATGCCCTCGGGAATTTCCTCGCCACAGCAAATGCAGGTGTTGGTATTAAAGCTTAAATGCGTTTCAATGATTCTTTTTTTCACGTTGTCATTCAAAGGAAGCTACCTCATTTTTCTATATGACCCTCGATTCTTCCTCGCCTTTTGTTAACACACCGTCTTTAAAATAAGTTACCATTGCGCAGTAAAGGACGTTGAATACGTGAGGCGCGTTGACGTCGCTATCCTCAAGGTCGCCGTTATACACGCGAACAGCAAAGTCGAGAAGCGTTGTCAAAACGCTGTGCATAATGCTTCTTACGTCTGCCTCTTCCTTAAAAAGCGGCATAAATACTGCAATGATCCTATCAAAAAGCAGATTGTGCTGGCGCAAGGATTCACCGCGGAAATAAACGGAGTAGTAATATCTGATATAACAGCGGCAACGGTCCTCGTTGCCCAAAACAAAGCGCCACGTTCTTACAAAAAGCTTATAAAGCTTTTCCTTCACGTTGCCGTAAAAGCCGCCGATATCCTCGATACAAAGGCTTAAGCTACGAACAAGCTCCTTGTCCAGATCTTCAAAAGCTGCGTGGTAAAGATTTTCCTTGCTTCCGAAAAGGCGGTATATGTACACATCGTTTAGCTTCATGTCGGGAAGCTCGCTCTCAACACGGGTAATGGCACGCGTGGTAGCACTTTCAAATCCGCCCTTAGCAATCAAACGTATGGTATTACCGATGAGAAGCTCTCTCATTTCCCACTCGCTTTTCATTTCCTTCCCCTTTTTTTAGTATTATAAACATTTAAAACGCAAAAGTCATATGCTGCCAACATAATTGAGAAAATTCTTCATTTTGATATACTCATTTTCTCAAGCATCTTGCTCAACAAAGGCGCACTTGTAGCAAATGCTACAAGGGTGACAAAAATGAAAGCCGACTTCATGCACAACCACATATTTTACCTTGAAAAGTGGCACCGTCGCGGCTAACAGTGTTAAGCAACATAACGTCTGTTATGTATCAAACTTATCCGTGCGAGGTAGATTATAGCACGGTTTTTTCGAAAAAGCAATAGGTTTTCTTAATTTTTTACAAAAACAATTTTTAATAATACAAAAAAAATACATAGCAAAAAAAGCCTTTTTTAGTAGTTTTAAACAAAATCAAGAAAAAGGCTCTGTTGCTATGCTTTTTTTATTGCTGTCTGCCGCGTGAAGAAAGGATTTTTGCATATTTCATGTGCAATGTGCAACATAACAGACGTTATGTAGCACATCCCTTCTCACTTTAGTATAAAACCTTAGAACATAACAGACGTTACGTGGCAAGATCGGCGAATGTCGGTCTTTTTTTCTTTATACAATGAGGCGCATATTTTCCATTTTGCGCTTATGCTCTACCGCTGTGGTCACGATATAAATTCTTGTGGTATTGATGCTGGCGTGTCCGAGAATATCGGCAAGCTTGGCGATATCCTTTTCAATGCCGTAAAAGGTGCGAGCGAACAGGTGTCGAAGATTATGGGGAAAGACCTTACTCGGAGAAACGTTTGCTGCCTTGCAAAGCCTCTTCATTTCGCGCCAGACGCTATGGCGATTGACCGACTTCCCTGTTTTCGTTACAAAAACGGAGCCCGATTTTATTTTTTGCTTCCTTATATATTCCAAAAGGCGTCGCTTTAACGCAGAGACGATGAAAATACGTCTGTTTTTCCCCTTACAGTTGACGGTTGCCTCCCCTTTTTCCACCGATTCAACGGTGATATATTTTAGTTCGCTGACACGAATGCCCGTTCCGCATATGGTTTGAATGATCAAGCTTAATTTGTCGTTTCCTCTGTGCCTTGCCGTTTCCACAAGACGCAGGTATTCCTCACGCGAAAGCTCCTTTTCCTCCGTGGCAAAAGCGGATTTCTGGATCTTGAACTGCTTTACGCAAAGCTCGTGCCAGCCGAGAAAACGAAAAAATGCGTTTACTGCCGCAATCATTGAGTTGGCGCTTGTTACCGCGTATTTAACCAAGAGTCCGTTTTTGTATTCCAAAACGACGGCTTTGGTCAACGTCTTACCGTTTAGAAAGGCAAGGAGCGATTTCACGTCGCGCAGATATTTTTCTACGGTTGCCGCACTTCGTTCCTCACCGAAAAGGTAGGCTTCAAACGCTTTTATTTCTTTTCCACTCAAGCTTCTTTCCATAAATTTAACCTCCGTTTATAGTTATTCCCTATTATTTTACCACGGAAGCCTTTTGATACACCTGTAATATTGACAACAAAAAAATATTGTGTTATACTTAATATGTAAATAAATATATATTGGAGGCTCGAAAATGTCAGCTAAATTTATCATAAAGTCCTCAAAGGACGGTCAGTTTTATTTTAATCTCTACGCGACCAACGGTCGTGTGATCGCAACCTCGGAGACCTACACGACACTTCAAAACTGCAAAAAGGGCGTTATGAGCGTTAAAAACAACGCGCTCTCGCATATTGAGGACACAACGGTCGAGCCGATCGTAACGCTCAAAAATCCGAAATTCGTTCTGTTTCTTGACAAGGCGGAGAAATACCGCTTTAACCTGCAAGCCTCCAACGGCGAGGTCGTATCCATTTCGCAGGGCTACACCACGAAAACGAGCGCACTTGGTGGCATTGCCAGCATTGCTGAAAACGCTCCCGACGCGGAGATCGAGATCGAAGAATAAAATAGCAATCGCCTTAAAGGAGCAACTTTACCTATGAGTCACAGGTTTTGTATACACTGCGGCACTCGCTTGCCCGCAAGCGCACGTTTTTGCTCTCATTGCGGCTATGCCGTGGAAACAAGTGTTGCAGAAAATGAAGCGATACCAAAGGCAAAAAAGGAAAGGCATATTTTTACCATTCTCCCGAATCTCATCACCAAGGGACTGGTGCTTCTTCTTGCCACCTTTATGGTCGTGATGTCGTTTTTGCCAATGATCTCTCTGCCGCTTGAATCAGATAACGATGCGCGCTTTGAGGGCGCCGACTTTAAGCTGAACGTTTTTGAGGTCGTGGGGCTCTTCACGGATTCGTTTTTCTTTCTTTCCGAGAGCGAGCTTGAGGACGATAGCGTTTTTGAGCATTACGTAGAGGCAAGCGAAAGCATCAAAGGCATTGAGCAAGCCGACTATGAGGATCTAAAGCCAAACGAGAGGCGCGCCATTCACAGCTTCGCGCTTTACACGCTCCGTCTTTCGGTGCGCTCCGATGCTATTGCGCTGGGTCCCTCCTTCTATATCGGCGCGGTATGTGCCGTTCTTTACGTGGCGTTTACCATTATTTTCTTCTTCCTTGCGTTTTTTGCGTTTCTCGGTGCGCTTGGTATAGCAAAGTTCTCGTCGAAACGGCTGGAATTCGCGCTCTACGTTATGCTTTCTTCTGTTCCGATGGTGGCGCTGCTCACCTATGCGGCACTAAGCTTTGGACTTGGACAAGCCGCGGTGACCATTCCCACCGTAAGTGAATACGCGCTCTTTAACAGCTTCCGCTTTGCCTTCAGCCAAGGCACAGACATTACCGTCTCGTTGCTTTTACCGACGCTGATTTCCGCTCCCGTCATTTTATGGGTTGCACTCACGCGCATTATTTTTTACAAGGTGCGTTATTCCGCTTCCACACTCATCAAGCGTGCTTTTGCCATTGCACTTTCCCTTGGCATCTTCTTTCTTGCCTTTGCTCCCATCGTCAACTGCACATTTACAGGTAAATTTGCAAGTGTTCCGGAAAAAACCAAGCATATGACTGTATCGATGGGTGCCAATGCCTTTAGTACCTTTATTTACACAGAAAGACAGATGGACCTTTTGGACGAGCTACATCAAGCCGAAAAGGAAGAGGCAGATTTGCGCCTTTCGGAGAATTTATCCACCATCTACTCCCTTCCTCACCGAGACGGTGACAACGCCGTTGCCATCAAGACCAACGCCGATATGATCTCCGAGCTTTGGGCAATAGGAGGGCTTCACAAGATGGCTACTCTCTTCTCCTTCTTGCCGGTCGTTTTGTTCGGCATGATGGCTTGTGCTTTGACGCTTTTACAGGCAAACGTTGCCTTCTTTATGCATGGAGCCAACAGTGAAAGACGCGCATATATCTCCAAGATCATGATGCTGATATTTGCGGCTTTGGCGCTTTTGATGGTTATCGTATTCCTCATTTCCATCAGTATTTTATATAAACAGCACCTGCACGGAGAATATAAGACGCTCATCAGCGCAGCGTTCGTATTTCTTATGATCTTTAACGTGGGCGCCGCCTGCGTACCCGTGCTTTCTGCTTCTCCCGCCGTGGCGTTGTCCAAGACGGAAAAGGATGCGTAAAGAAAAAGGACAGTGAAATTCACTGTCCTTTTTGATTTTTAATAGCGGTCAACGGGGAAAAGGATTCCGAGCTGATTGACCTTGCTGCGGTAGGTGCTTTGCTGCTTTTCGCGCAGAAGCTGTGCGCGGATCTGCTCCTTGATCTCGGCATAGGGGATCGTCGAGGACTCGCCCTTGCTGTTGAGGCGGATCAAGTGGAAGCCAAATTGAGTCGCAACGGGGCCCTTGACTTCACCTACTGCCATAGAGAAGCAAGCCGCATCAAACTCAGGAACCATCTGACCTCTTCCGAAATCGCCGAGAGCGCCGCCCTCCTGGCCCGAGGGGCAGGTGCTATACTGCTTTGCCGCATCCTCAAAGGTGATCTCTCCGCTTTCGATCTTTTTAAGAAGGTCGGCGGCGGTTGCTTCATCAGCAACGAGGATGTGCGATGCGTTGACAGTTTCTCCGGTTACAAACTTTTCGGCGTTATCGTCATAATACTTCTTTAACTCGTCCTCAGAAACGCTGACCTTGGAGAGTGCCTTTTCCATAGCGTAATTGATCAAAAGGCGGTCCTTTACGCGAGCAAGCTCAGCCTTGAAAGCCTCCTCGTACTCAAGAAGATTCTTTTTCGCGTCGGCAAGAAAGAGCTCCTGTGCGATCAGCTCCTCTAAAATTGCCGCTCTGCCCTCTTCGCTCTGGTATGCCTGACCTCTTTGACCGAGCGAAGCAATAAATTCATCCACCTTTGCGCTCGTGATCGGCTTGCCGTTTACGCTGGCAAGAATTTTTCCGTTATCCATTGTAATATCCTCTCTTTATCAAAAATCATAACGTACTTATTGTAGCATAAAAAAGCGAAAGTTGCAAGGGGGTACACGCTTTTTATCTCTTATTTTCTTCATTGTGTTTTTTTATTTTTTAGGGGTTGACTTTTTTCTATATTTTTGTTACAATGAAGAAAATAGACAGCTTCAAAAGGGAGGGATCTGTCATTTCGTTCTCAAACAAACTTGGAAAAAGCTCTTTTCGCTTGTTTTTTAGCCGAAAAGACAACATTATCGACATAGGCTTCGACGATTTCCACACTGTGCAACCTTCTTTTTACCCACGCGCACAAACACACGACGCTTTGCACTACGTGTTGGAGGGGCGCGGAACGATCGAGATCGGCGATAAGACCTACACCGCCTCGCAAGGGTGGATATTCGTTCTTCCCGCAGGGGTTCCTGCCAATTATTATCCCGACGAGGAAAATCCTTGGAGCTATGCTTGGTTTGGCGTGGAGGGATCTCTTTCCCAGATGCTTTCCGAGGTTGGCTTTTCCAAAGAAGCGCCGCTTTTCCGTATGCCTAAGCAGAAGGAGATCGGCGATTTGGTCTCCAATATGATCCAGCGCGCGAAAAACGACACGCTTTCAGAATATCTTTTTGCGAAATCCACTTTTTTGCGCATCATTTCGGAAATTGCGGCGAAGAAGGAGACCGACAAGCCCACATCTTCCCCGCACCGCGCCATTATCAGCGAGGTTCTTTCTCTTATAGAAGCGAACTACCGCAACCCCACGCTTTCGGTAGAAATGCTTTGTAGCATCGTTCACGTAAGCCACTCGTATTTATGCAAGGTCTTTTTAAAGGAAACGGGCATGACGATGCGCCGCGCTATTATCAATCAGCGAATGCGGGCGGCAAAGACGTTTCTATCCGAGGGCAAAAATCCGCGCGAGGCGGCAGAGCTTTGCGGATACCGTGATATCATCCATTTTGCAAAGGAATTTCGCCGTTATACGGGCGACCCACCCGGTAGCTTCCGAAAAAAAGCACTTCTTGAGAAGAAAAAGAAATAAAAAAATCCGATCTTCATTGGAAGATCGGATTTTTCGTTTGCTTAGTTATGCGTTTGCCGCGTCTACGATAGCGGTGAAGGCATCAACCTTCAGCGATGCGCCACCGATAAGGCCGCCGTCAACGTTCTCCTTGGAAAGAAGCTCCGCTGCGTTCTTATCGTTCATAGAGCCACCGTACTGAATGGTGATCTTCTCTGCGGCAGCCTTACCGTAGAGCTCTTCTACGGTTGCGCGGATCACGCCGCAGGTCTCGTCAGCCTGCTCGGGCGTTGCGGTAAGACCCGTGCCGATTGCCCAAACGGGCTCGTATGCGATGATGACGTTGGCAAGATCCTCCTCGGAGATGCCTGCAAGGTCAAGCTTGGTCTGCATAGAAACGATCTCATTGGTGAT
>JAZOSE010000117.1:0-19594 GCA_045656965.1 Eubacteriales bacterium | reverse complement strand
AGAAAGCTCAACCTTGAGCTTCTTCTCTCCAACCACAACCGTGAGTGCACTACCTGCCCTCGCTCGAAGAACTGCGAGCTTCAAGCGCTCTGCAACGAGTACGGTGTGGACACCGTACGCTTCGAATCTCCCGTTAAGAAGGAATACGAGAAGGACGACTATTCTCCCTCCGTCGTTCGCGACAACAGCAAGTGCATCAACTGCCGCCGCTGTATCGCCGCTTGTAACGACGTACAGAAGATTGGTGCTATCGGCCCCTCTCTTCGCGGTGACAAAACGGTTATCGGCTCTATCTTCGGCAAATCTCTCGTAGAAACGCCTTGCATCAACTGCGGTCAGTGCATCGCAGCCTGCCCTGTTGGCGCTTTGACCGAGAAGAGCGCTATCGACGAGGTGTTTGCCGCACTCTCGAACCCCGAAAAGTTCGTTGTGGTGCAGCCCGCTCCCGCTGTTCGCGCAACCATTGGTGAGGAGTTCGGTCTTCCTATGGGCGTGGCTCAGACGGGCAAGCTTGCAACCGCACTTCGCCGCCTCGGCTTTGACCGCGTGTTCGACACCAACTTCGGCGCTGACCTGACCATCATTGAGGAAGGCACCGAGCTGATCGGCAGAATCAAGAACGGCGGTGTTCTTCCTATGATCACCTCCTGCTCGCCCGGATGGGTTTCCTATTGCGAGACCTTCTATCCCGAGTTTATCCCCAACCTTTCCTCTTGCAAGTCGCCTCATCAGATGACGGGTGCGATCGTTAAGAGCTACTTCGCTGAAAAGAACGGCATCGACCCCAAGAACATCTACGTTGTATCGGTTATGCCCTGCACCGCGAAGAAGTACGAGTCGCTCCGCGACGAGTTGAAGGTTGGCGGCAATAAGGACGTTGATGCAGTTATCACCGTTCGCGAGCTTGCCCGTATGATCAACAACGCAAACATCGACTTTGCACGTCTTCCCGACGGCAAGTTTGATGACATTCTCGGTGACTCCACCGGTGCGGCTGATATCTTCGGCGCAACGGGCGGCGTTATGGAGGCCGCACTCCGTACCGTTTACGCTAAGGTAACGGGCAAGGAGCTTGAGGACGTTAACCTCACCGCTGTTCGCGGTATGGACGGCATCAAGGAGGCTACCATTGATCTTGACGGCACGCCCGTTAAGGTTGCGGTCGCTTCGGGCTCCGGCAACGCGAAGGCACTTCTTGAGGCTATCAAGCGCGGCGAGAAGGAATACACCTTCATCGAGATCATGGGTTGCCCCGGCGGCTGTATCAACGGCGGCGGTCAGCCTATCGTCAGCGCGAAGGACAGAATGTACGTTGACTACAAGGCTCTTCGTGCTTCCGCTCTTTACAATGAGGATGCAAGCAAGGCTCTGCGCAAGTCGCATGAGAACCCCTCTATCGTTAAGCTTTACGAGGAATTCCTCGGCGAGCCCAACGGTCACAAGGCTCACGAGCTTCTGCACACTCACTACTACAAGAGAGATAAGTATTAATGAAATAAAAAAGGGAGCTTCGGCTCCCTTTTTTATTTGCTGTTTTAAAACGGCATCCGTCTTTCGATGGATGCCGCTTTTGCTTTAATTATACATTTCAAGCTTCTTTTTATGCTCCTCGGTAAGAGGCTTGATCTCCACCACGCCCTCGGGAAAATCAAACATGTCGAAGCACTCCTTCAGCTTTTCGGGGTCGCCCGGATAGTAGAGGGTCTTTAAGCTTTCAAAGTCCTCGAGGCGCAGGATAACCGAAGAGATGCTTTCGGGAAATACGATGCTCTCAAGGGAGGTGCAGCCCGCAAATGCCCACCAATCGACCGTCGTTACAGTGGGCGGAAGAATGACCTCGCGAATGCTCGTGCAATCCTTGAGGAAGTTGCGAGGGATCTCTTTAAGTCCTTTGGGAAAGATGATCTCCGTTAAGTCTGTGCAACCCGTAAACATATCGTCGGGAAGCCAATCTCTTTCACCGAGAAAAACGGCTCTTCTCAGAGTGCCAATCTCCTTGACGGGATAATTGCCGCCTATTCTCGCCTTTTCACCGATGATAAGCTCATGAAGGAAGTGCATGCCCTCTACGGTATAATCGGAAAGCTCGGCATAATTCAAAACGGCAAAGCTTTCAATTCTCGTTCCTGAAAAGGATTCGTAGCCGTAGTTGGCAACGCTCTTAGGAATATGTACGGTTTTGAGTGAGGAGCAATCGCGAAAGAGATAAAACGGAATTTCCTTGATGCTGTCGGGGAGCGTGACCTCTTCAAGAGATTCGCAATTCTCGAAGGCATATTTATCCAGTGTCTTTAACGTGGTAGGAAGCGTGATTTCCTTAAGCGCCTTGCAGCTGCGGAAGGCGGCTTGGTTGATCTTTTTGAGGCTTTCGGGAAGCTTTACGCAGACAAGGCTCTTGCAGTTTTGGAAAATCTTTTCGGCAAGCGTCTCAAGTCCTTCGGGAAAGGCGATCTCCTTTAAGCCCACGCAGTCGGCAAAGGCGGCGTAGCCGATGCCATCCTTCGTTTTGGGAAGGGCGACCTTCTCAAGCAACGGACAGTTGCAAAAGGCCTCAGCGCCGATAAACTCAACCTCATCGGAGAAGGTAACGTCCTTAAGCTTTTCACAGGAGCGGAACGCCTTTCTCCAAATCTCACCGCAAAAGCCCTTTTCAAAGGTGAGATGCTCTATGCCCGACGCGCCAAACGCGTATTCGCCGATTTTCTCGATACCTGCGGGGACGACGAGCGAAGAAAGGCTCTCCGAGAAAATGAAGGCATCCTCGCCGATGGTTTGGAGCGTAGAAGGAAGCGTGACAGAGGAAAGAGATTTACATCTTTCAAAGGCTCTTTCACCAATTTCGGTCAACCCCTCGGGAAGCACGAGCGTTACGATATTGCTTGCCGAAAAAAGACCGCCCGCTATGGCTCTGACGCCTTCGGGAACAACGAGCGTGCCGCCCTTGCACTCGTGGGAGATCAGAACGCCGTCAACGATAATGGCACCGTCCTTTTTGACGATCTCGCTATCCTCCTTGAAGGAAAATACCCTGGCGACCTCGGTTTTTTCTATATAATCGCAGTCGCTTTCGCTCATTGTGCCCCACGAGGCAACGTAGCCAAGATCCTCCTCGCTTTCGCGGTAGCATTTTCCCGCCTCGTCGAAACGGAAAAGTATCTCGCCGTCAAAATAGCCGACGGCGGAGCCGTTCGAAACTACGACAGAGGAAGGGTCCAGATCTCTTGCGCTTTTGGAGACCTTAGTGTCATCAATGCCGCCGTCGTTTTCCGCTTCACAGCTCCAGGTGTGCTCGTGGATCAGCATCCAAGAGAGCGTGGCGATAAAAATGGACTTTTCTTCCCTTTCGGTGCAGGTATCCTTGATAAGATACTCGTTTTTGCCAACCTTGACGGCACCCTCTTTGCTTTTAGTTATCAAACGGTATGCTTCCATTCTTTTTCTCCTTTTTAATAATAAAGGCGGGGAGAACACGCAAGGTGCTCTCTCCGCCCAAAGTAAGCAGCCTTACTCGTTGGTACCTTCTTCGTTATTTTCGGGAAGCGTTGCTTCCTTGCTTTCTGCGACGTTGTCACCGTCGGTGTCCTCGGGAATAAATGCGGTAGGACGGGCGAGGGCTTCCTCTTCCTCCTTAGCGCGTTTATTCTCCTCCTCGCTCTTTTTCTTGCGGGATTCGATCATCGAAAGGAGGTCGTCGTCCGTGACGTCGTCGTGCTCCATTGCGTAGACGAACTGCTCACCATCCATCACCTCGTATTTTACAAGGTATTCGGCGATAAAGTGCAGCTTCGCCATATGAGTATTGAGCGTTTCCTTGGCAAGTGCGTAGCCCTCGTCGACGATGCGCTTGATCTCGGCATCGATCTTGCAGGCGGTTGCCTCGGAGTAGTTCTTGCTGGAATTGAAATCTCTGCCGAGGAACACCTCAGCATCGCTATGCTCGCTACCGAGAAGAAGCGTTCCGAGCTCCTCACTCATACCAAGGCGCGTGACCATATCCTGAGCGATGCGGGTAGCGCGCTGGATATCGTTGGAGGCACCTCCCGAAACGTCGGAGAAGATGATCTCCTCCGCGGCACGGCCCGCAAGAAGCATAGCGATCTTTTCCTTCAGCTCGGACTTGTAGACGCTGACGCGGTCAAACTCAGGCACGCTGAGCGTGTAACCGAGGGCTCTGCCCGAAGGAATGATCGAGATGCGGCGCACGGGGTCCTGCGTGGGAAGCACGTGCGAAAGGATAGCGTGACCCGCCTCGTGATAAGCGGTGTTTTTCTTTTCTCTTTCGGTGAAGCGAGAGGTCTTCTTTTCGGTACCGACGAGCACCTTCAAGGTTGCCTTTTCGATTTCATCCATACCGATGAGGCTCTTGCCGTTTCTTGCGGCAAGGAGTGCCGCCTCGTTGAGAAGGTTGGCAAGATCGGCGCCCGTAAAGCCTGCGGTGCTTTGCGCGATCTTTTCAAGATCGACGTTGCCCTCAAGGGGCTTGTTGCGGACGTGAACGCGAAGGATGGCTTCTCTTCCCTTTAAGTCGGGATAGTTGACGGTGACTTGTCTGTCAAATCTTCCCGGACGGAGAAGGGCGGGGTCAAGAATATCGGGGCGGTTGGTTGCCGCCATAACGATAACGCCCTCGTGTGTGCCGAAGCCGTCCATTTCTACTAAAAGCTGGTTGAGCGTTTGCTCTCTTTCGTCGTGACCGCCGCCAAGACCCGTGCCGCGCTGGCGGCCGACAGCGTCGATCTCGTCGATAAAGATGATGCTGGCGGGGCTTCTGCGAGCGGTCTCAAAGAGATCGCGCACACGGGAAGCACCGACACCGACGTACATTTCCACGAAGTCGGAGCCCGAGATGGAATAGAAGGGCACGCCCGCCTCGCCTGCAACTGCCTTAGCGAGAAGCGTTTTACCCGTGCCGGGAGGGCCGACGAGAAGCACGCCGCGCGGAATTCGTGCGCCGAGGCGAACGAACTTTGCGGGGTCCTTCAAAAATTCAACGACCTCCTCAAGCTCCTCCTTTTCCTCGTCAGCACCTGCCACGTCGGCAAACTTGACGGGGTTTTTGGCATCCTGTGCGGTGCGCACCTTGGCGTGCGAGAAGGAGTTCATTCTGCCGCCCTTGCCGCCTGCGGACTGGCGGATCACAAAGAAGAAGAGGACAATGACCACCACGCCGACAAGGATATAAGGCAGATAGAGAACGTACCAGGGTCTTTGTACGGCGGGCTCGTAGTGGTAGCTTTCCAGCGTGCCGCTCGGATTCGTTGCCGTTTTCAAATGCTCGCTTGCAAGCTTCTCAATGGTTGCGATCTGCTCTTGGTCGGCAAGCTTATAGGCAACCGCCTTAGTAACTTCCTTGCCGTCCTTCATTTGCACGGTGCCATCTTCGTTATAAAGGCGTAGTTGCATCGTGATGACGCCGTCGTTGCCTACCAAGAAGGACTGCACCTTGCCTTCCTCTAAGTATTTTTGAAAATCACTGTGCTCGATCTTCTCGGGCTCGGCACCCTTGCCTTGAAGCACGGTTGCCATAATGGCAAAGCACAAAATGAGCAAGACAAGGAAAATAATGTTTTTCCAATTAAATTTCATTCGCTAAAAGACCATACCTTTCTATGCCCACGCGGGCGATAACTTATTTTTCGTACGCCTCGGGCTTTAAAATGCCCACGTAGGGGAGCGTACGGTATTTTTCATCAAAGTCGAGACCGTAGCCGACCACGAAATAGTCGGGGATCTCTCTGCCAACGTAGTCAGACGTAAATTCAACCTCTCGGCGCGAGGGCTTATCGAGAAGCGTACAGGTGCGAACGCTCTTAGCGCCCTTCAGCGTCAGGTAGTTGGTCAAGTGAGAGAGCGTTCTGCCGCTGTCGATAATATCCTCCACAACGATAATATCGCACTCGTCGATATCGGCGCGTTGAAGGTCTAAGTGAATATTGATATTGTGGGTGCTCTTAGTGCCGGAGCCGTAGGAGGATACCTTCATAAAGTCGATCTCCACAGGGCGCTTGATCTTACGCATCAGATCGCCCATAAACACGACGGCGCCCTTCAAGGTAGCGACCAAAACGAGCCTGCCGTTTTCGTCCGCATAATCGCGATCGATCTCTTCAGCAATACGTGTGGAAAGGCGGTCAAGCTCTTCCTCGTCGATCAGCACCTCAAGAATATCGTCCTTTTCACTTCTCATAGTTATGTCCTCGCTGTATTATAGTAATGTTTTCGGCGGAAGGTAATAAAGAGTCATATTTTTCTCTTCCCCGCTTTTTACGCCGTCGTCACGGACACCGAAGCGAGGAACCCAAAGAATGCCCTCTCCATCGCACAAAACGGGAGTATGCTCGCGCTGTGCGTGCGTCAGCTTAGCGTCACAAAAAAGCTTTTTGAGCTTATGCGTAACGCCGCCGAAGCGGTAAGAGTCGCCGTCTCTTTTCGATCTGACATACAGTCCACCGTTTATTGTAGCAGATGAGACGTCTCTGTGTATTGATAATTTGTAAACATTTGCGATCTCGGGAATAGAACCTTTTTCCAAAAGAAGAAGGATTCCCCCGTCGGCAAGGTGATTTTCACCGTACAGGATCTCTTGCTCCTCGAAAAGAAACGGAATCTTGCCCTTTAAAAAGCGCACTCTGCCGCCCTCCGAAGCAAGCGATATGCCCGACGGAAACGGAAGAGAAAAATCTCCTCCCTGCGCCAAACGGGCAAAGAAGGCATCGGTATGCACCCGATTTGGGTAAGGTGCCTCGGGAAATGCCTCGCGGTACAAAAGAAGCAACACGCGATAGGAGATCGCGGGGTGCATTTTCGAGAGCGCCTCGGCGTTGAGTGAAGCATCCTGCACCATCGCAAAAAACGCTTTTTTCGCCTCGCCATCGAGATAATCCGCATCGCTCTTTACGCTTTCGCTTAATCTTAAAAGCGAGCGCTCAAGAGCAGGATTGACCTTGCGAAGCCGAGGAATGATCTTATGCCTTATATAGTTGCGGCGGTACGCCGTGTCGGCATTCGTTGAATCGGTCACGTAATCGGCGCGCACGTCGGCAAGGGCGCTCTCGATCTCTTCGCGGGAAAGAAGCAAAAGAGGACGAAGCACGAGAATACCGTTTTCCTCTCTTACGGCGGGAATGCCGCAAAGACCCTTAATCCCCGTGCCGCGCAAAAGGTTTAAAAGCACCGTTTCCGCGTGATCGGAGGCGTGATGCGCCGTGAGCACAGCACCGACTCCGCATTTTTTTGCGGTATCAAAAAACGCATCGTAGCGCACGCGCCGCGCTGTTTCCTCAATCCCCTCTCCGCGCTCGGCGGCAAGGGTGGGAACGCTCACGCGATGCTCAAAGAAGGGAACGCTCAACGAGGTGCAAAGCGAGCGCGAAAACGCAAGATCTCTTTCTGCCTCGTCCTTGCGGATGCCGTGCTCTACGTGGAGCGCAAAAAGAGGAAAGCCCTCTTTTTTTGAAAGGCGCTCGGTCAAAAGCAAGAGAAGCACCGAGTCGGCACCGCCTGAAAGACCGATTAGGCACCCCTTTTTCATAAGGGGGAGCATTCCGTTTTTCTCTACAAAGCGGAGAAAAGCGTCCTCCGCCGAAGAAAAGCCACTCACGACGGCTCGACCATATCCGCTTCCAGCGTGCGGAATTTGGTGAACTGACCGTTCCAGCCCATCTTCACACTACCGACCGCACCGTGACGGTTCTTGGCAACAATGACCTCTGCGGTGTTTGCCGCCGCCTTTGCCGCCGCCTCGTCGGTTTCTTTATAATATTCGTCTCGGTAAAGGAACAGAACGATATCTGCGTCCTGCTCGATCGCACCCGAATCACGAAGGTCGGAAAGCATCGGCTTTTTGATGGTTCTGCCCTCAGGTCCGCGAGAAAGCTGCGCACAGCAAAGAACGGGAACGCCAAGCTCCTTTGCCATGATTTTGAGGTTTCTGGAGATGTCGCCGACCTCTTGCACACGGTTGTCGATATTTCTTCCACTCTGCATTAGCTGCAGGTAGTCGATTACGACCATACCGAGATTTTCCACACGGCGGAGCTTTGCCTTCATATCCGTGGGGGAGATGCTGGAGGTGTCGTCGATCAAAATGTCGCACTCGGCAAGCTCAGTAACCGAGTCGGCAAGGCGCGCCCACTCCTCAGGGGAAAGCTTACCGCTACGGAGCGATTTGCTCTCCACGAGTGCCTCGGAGGAGATCATACGGAGCGCGAGCTGCTCGGCGGGCATTTCAAGGCTAAAGCAGGCGACTGCCTTTTTCGATGCCTTGGCGACCTGCACGGCGATATTCATAACAAAGCTCGTTTTACCCATACCGGGGCGGGCACCGACGAGCACAAGATCACCCTTGCCAAGCTGCACGAGCGTGGAGTCAAGGTCGGTAAAGCCCGTGCGCACGCCCGAGATAAAGTCGGGGTTTTCGGAAAGAAATTGCAGATTTTTATATACGTCCTGCAAAACGTCGCCGAGACGCTGGAAGGCGCGAGAGTCCTTTCTTTGCGCAAGATCGAAGATGCGCTGTGCGGAGGCATCAAGGATCTCAGCAACGCTTCCCTCCTCGGTATACGCATCCTTTGTGATATCGTCGCAAGCGTCGATGAGGCTACGAAGAATCGCCTTTTCGTGAATGATCTTGGCGTAATCCTTTGCGTTTGCCACAGTGGGCACTGCCTGCGCGAGCGTGCCAAGATAGGTAGCGCTCGCCGTCTCGTCGGTATACGAGCCCGTACGAACGAGAGTATCCACCAGCGTTACCGTATCGATGTTACGGCTTTGAAGGAACATGCTCTGCATCGCGTTAAAGATCTTTTTATGCTCTTCAATATAAAAATCGTCGCCGTAGACGGTGCCTGCGATATCCTCAAACACGGTCGGCTTGATCAGAATAGCACCGAGAAGCGCCTGCTCTGCCTCGACCGAGGCGGGCAGCTTTCTGCCGATTTCGACTGCCATTTGTCTTTCTCCTTATTCGTGCACGACGACGGTGAATTTTCCGACGACGTCGGTGTAAAGTTTAACGGTGATGGAATAGCTGCCATAGCTCTTGATCGCCTCAGGGAGCTCCAGCTTTCTTTTGTCCACGGTGATGCCGAAATCCTTTGCGAGTGCCTCGGCAATATCCTTTGCGGTAACGGCACCGTAGAGTCTGCCGTCCGCGCCCGAAGCGGAGCGGATCTTAACGGTAATGGCACTAAGCTTTTCAGCCGTCGCACGCGCCGCCTTGGTCTCCTCCTCGATCTTATACTGGCGAGAGGACTCCTTGCCCTTCAAGTCGTTTTGTGCCTTATTGTCAGCGATAATGGCAAGCTTACGGGGAAGAAGGAAGTTTCTTGCGTATCCCTCTGCCGCCTCTACCATATCGCCCTGTTTTCCCAGTCCCTTTACGTTTTGAAGCAAAATAACCTTCATTGTCTTATCTCCTTTTAGCTAACGTATTTATCGATAGCGTGCTTTAATTTTTCAATCGTTTCTTCGCCCTCGTCCTCGTCGATCTGCGCACCCGCAGAGTCAAAGTGACCGCCGCCGTGGAGCTCCTCAAGGATCTTTGCCACGTTGACCGTGCCGTCGGAGCGAGCCGAAATATGCACCTTGCCGCCGATGGTCACGATGGCGAAGGACGCCGCGATGCCGCGTCCGCTAAGGAGGCGGTCAGCCGCCTTGGCGGCGATTACGCGGTAGCCGGGGTCGGTTGCGCCCTCGCAAACGGCGATGGCAAGGATCTCCTTATAGGTCACGACGTTGGTTAAGAACTGCGCCTGCTTAACGAGGTCGGAAACGTCGTTTTTAAAGAACTCGTTGGTCTCGCCGGGGTCTGCCCCCTCGCCGCGAAGGAAGAGCGCGGCACCGAACGTGCGCGTGCCCGTGTTGTGTATGAGCTGCTTAGTGTCAAGCAAGATACCCGAAAGCATCAGCTCGGCTTCCTCCTTCAAAAGGCGCTTTGCACCGAGGAACTGCTCAAGAATTTCCGCAACCATCTCCGAGGCGGAGGACGCGGAGGGCTCGATGTAGGAAATACGAAGCTCCTTATTGAATACCGAGGTCTGCGTATGGTGGTCAATGATGACTACGTCGTCAACCAGATCAAGAAGCTTCGGGCACTCGGTGTGCGGGAAGTTGTTAACGTCAACGACGATAAGAAGCGTTTTCTTTTCAACAAGCGAGGGTGCGTCGGCGGCGCTGACGAAAACGTCGTCGTATTCCTCGCACTCCGCGATCTTATCCAGACAAGCGCGAAGGTTGGGGTCAGAGGTGTTACACACGATGTTGGTTTTCGATACACCGTAGCACATAGCTAAGCGCGCCATGCCGACGGCGGCACCGAAGGAGTCGTAGTCGCCGTAGTTATGACCCATAATTAAAACGTTGTCAGCGTGGGCAAGAAGCTCCACAAGTCGCTGACCGATAGCGCGCGCACGAACGTTTGCGCGCTTGTAGATCGCCTTGGTCTTACCGCCGAAGTAATCGGTACCCGTATCGGTCTTGTAAACGACCTGGTCACCACCGCGCTGGAGTGCCATATCCAGTGCTGACTGTGCGAGCTGCTCTCTTTCAAAAAGCGTACCTGTCGCGCAGGAAACACCGATGGATACGGTCACGGGAACGCTGTCGCCGATACGTACCTTGCGGATTCTATCCAGTATAGAGAAGCGGTTGCTGACGCACTCCTCAAGATGCCTTTTATCGAAAAGCAAAATGTATTTATCTCGGTCATAGGAGCGAATGATGCCGCCCATAGAATCCGCCCAGTTGCGCAAAACGCCCGCAACCTCGTTAGCGGCGCTACGGAACTTCTCTTGCACGTTTTCAAGAAGCTCCTCAATGTTATCGATAACGACGTACGCGACCGCCGTTCTTTCTTCGTCGTGCAAAAGCGAGAGCTTGGCAAGCTCGTCTGCCAGATGGTTCTCCTCGGTGACGTTACGGAAGGTTGCCAAAAGGCACTTTTTACTGTCGGGCATCGCCAGAAAATCATAGCTGTAAATGCCGTGACCTATGGTGCATAGGCGCGTGATCCTATGGGAGAGCGCCGTTTTCTCTGCCTTGGGGCAAAGCTCCTCCATACGCGTTCCGTCCTCCACCGCGTCGATCCCCGCCGCACGGAGAAAGGCTTTGTTGCACCAAAGGATCGTACTATCCTGCCCCAAAAGAAGCGTGGGGTGCGAGGAGGCGCTAAGAGCACCCGTCAGGTCGCCGCCGACCGTTAAATTTTCCTGCGATACGGGCTTTGGCGTAACGCTGCCGCTGCGCAAGCTAAGGTACAGCGCAAGTGTGAGCATATAGAGGAAAACGCCGAGCATGCCCGCGTAGAGCGGTGTGACGCGCGAGAAGGTACAAAGCGCCGACGCGCCAACGATGAAGGCGCACGCGACAAGCACCAAAAACACGACGTCGTTTTTGACTACGCTTTTTTCCTTTTTCTTCATAAAAATCCTCTTTACTTTATCGTAATGATGCTAAGATGTATATATGGGTAAATTAGACCATTTTATATATTATAGCAGAAGTTTTTTATTTTGTAAACACTTTCGGCGCGGATTTCTCCTGTTTTTTCGGTAAATTTTAAGTGACGGCGGAGTGATTATACAAAAGCACTTGAAAAATGCGAAAATATATAGTAAAATAAAAAGTGAAAAACAGGAAAGGAGGGAAGCGGCGTGTTAAAGCTCAGCGACAAGATCTCTATGCTTTCGGGCATCGGACCTGCAAAGGAGAAGGCATTTTCCCGCCTCGGCATCCACACCGTGCGTGAGCTGCTTTTTCATATTCCGCGAGGATATGAGGACAGAAGCCATATTCGCACACTCGAAGAGGGCAAGGACGGCGCGCAGTCTACCTTTCTTTTAACGGTGGGCAGCGTTCCGCACACGGTGCGACTTCGCTCACGAATGACCTTAACGAAGTTCCGCGCCTTCGACGCAAGCGGAAGCGTTACGGTGGTCTTTTTCAATCAGGATTATTTAAAAAACGTTTTTACGCTTGGCGACGAGTTTCGCTTTACGGGAAAGCTCTCAGCACAAGGGCGCGCCTATCAGCTTTCCTCCCCCAAATATGAAAAATACGACCCGCTGGACCCTCCCGCCGACATTTACCCCGTGTATGCGCTGACCGAGGGGATTTCCGGCAATCTTTTACGAAAAACGATCTCCGCCGCGATGCGCGAGGCGCTCTCCTCTTTAGAGGATTATTTGCCGGAGCAGCTGCGTCAAAGGCACGGCTTTCCTACGCTTGCTACCGCTCTTCGCGCGTTACACGAGCCGGAGGACTTCGACGCGGTCAAGGCTGCCTCGCGCCGTTTGGCATACGACGACTTATTCCTTTTCTCACTTGGCGTGCGTCTTTCAAGAGAAAAGCAGTTAAAGCGGAGTGTTTCCCCCATTCCCTTCCCAAACGAAGGCGTCTTTTTCTCCAAATTTCCCTATGAGCCGACGGGCGCGCAGAGGCGCGTTTGCAAGGAGATCGCACAGGATATGGCGAGCGGCCACTTAATGAACCGCATTCTCGTCGGTGACGTTGGCTGCGGAAAAACGCTTTGTGCCGCCTTCGCCGCCTTTGCGGCGATGAGCGCGAACAAGCAAGCCGCCATTCTCGCGCCGACGGAAATTTTAGCGCGCCAGCACTACGGAGACCTTTCTCCGCTTTTCGCTTCCTTCGGCTTCCGCACGGCACTGCTTTTGGGCTCGTCAACGGCTAAGGAAAAGCGCGAGATCTACGCTGCCGCCGAAAAAGGCGAGCTTGATCTGATCATCGGAACACACGCGCTTTTTAACG
This sequence comes from Eubacteriales bacterium, assembly GCA_045656965.1. Classification (GTDB taxonomy): domain Bacteria; phylum Bacillota; class Clostridia; order Oscillospirales; family CAG-272; genus UBA1740. The sequence continues at coordinate 6,829 of JAZOSE010000117.1, read as the reverse complement.
AAAAGCTGAATTTTTCCGCGCTTGGACTGATCGTTGCCGACGAGCAGCATCGCTTCGGTGTCGCACAACGCGCACACTTGCGCGAAAAATGTCCCGACGCGCACATGCTCGTGATGAGCGCAACGCCCATTCCGCGCACCTTGGCGCTCGTGCTTTACGGTGACCTTGATATATCCCGCATCGACGAGATGCCGAAGGGTCGCCGTCCCGTTGCCACCTACGTGGTGAACGAGGACTATCGCGCGCGGCTGTATGCCTTTATCGAAAAGCAGGTCGCGCTCGGCGGTCAGGTATACGTGGTATGCCCGGCGATCGAGCCTAAAGAGGAGCTTGAAGAGGGAGAGATCGCCTATTCTCTTTTCCGCGAGGATACCGCCCCGATGAAAAACGCCACCGAGGTGGCAGAGGACATCCGCCGTGCGTGCCCCACCCTTTCCGTTGGCTTTTTACACGGAAAAATGAAATCCGCCGAGAAGGACGCCGTTATGAGCGCCTTTGCCTGCGGAGAGCATAACGTTTTGGTATCTACCACGGTCATTGAGGTCGGAGTGAACGTCCCGAACGCCTCGCTTATGATCGTTGAGGACGCCGACCGCTTCGGTCTTGCCCAGCTTCATCAGCTTCGTGGCCGCGTCGGACGCGGCACGCGCGAGTCCTTCTGCGTTTTGGTTTCAAGCGCGAGGGGCGGAGTGGCAAAGGATCGCTTAGAAACGATGCGTACGACCTTCGACGGCTTTGCCGTAGCTGAAGCTGACTTAAAGCAGCGAGGACCCGGTGATTTTCTCGCGCCTGCCGACGGCGGAGCGATCCGTCAAAGCGGCGGTCTTTCCTTCCGCTTCGCTACCGTTTGCACCGATAGCGAGCTTCTTTCCTATGCCACGGAGGACGCCGAGGCTATTCTTGCGGGCAAGGGCGAGCTTCACGAGAACGATGTCCTTCTTTGCGAGGTGAAGAGCCTATTTGAAAGCCGCGTGGAAAATATTTCTTAATGCATATAAATGTTTACATTTAGAGAACAAAACAAATACTATTGCTTACTTTTAAGCATTTGGAGAAATTTATGAACAACCAACCTCTTGCCGACCGTATGCGTCCTGAGACCTTAGACGACATCGTTGGACAGCGCCACCTCTTCGGTCAGAACGGCACGCTGCGCGCGATGCTTTCGCGTGGGCGCATCACCAACATGATCTTTAGCGGTCCTCCCGGCACGGGAAAGACAACGGCGGCGAACATTATCGCCAAGAGCTCGGGTATGCAGCTTTTCCGCTTGAACGCGACCACGGCATCGCTTGCCGACGTTAAGAAGGTCGCCGAGGAAACACGCACGATGTTTGGCTCAAACGGTGTGCTTCTTTACCTTGACGAAATCCAGTATTTCAACCGCAAGCAGCAGCAATCGCTTCTTGAATATTTAGAGGATGGGCGCATCACGCTTATCGCCTCTACGACAGAAAACCCGTATTACGCCATTTATAACGCGCTCATCTCACGCTCCTCCGTTTTTGAGTTCAAGCCTGTGCCGAAAGAGGAATGCGTGCGGGCGCTTCGCCGTGCTTGGAACATCCTTAACAGCGAAGAAGCTGCCGAAAAAACGGTATCCGACGAGCTGTTGCTCCTTCTTGCCGGATTTGGCGGTGGTGACGTGCGCCGAAGCATCGGCATCTTGGAAAATGCGTACGCCCTTACGGAAAAGGCGCTAAGCGAAGAGACGGCTTTGGCTCTCAAGCCCTCCTTTGCCGGCAATTTCGACCCTGCGGGCGACGTGCATTACGATCTGCTTTCCTGCTTGCAGAAATCCATTCGCGGCTCCGATCCCGACGCTTCCCTTTTCTATCTTGCTAAGATCCTTTCGGGCGGCGACCTGCTTTCCGCTTGCCGACGCTTACAGGTGATCGCCAGCGAGGATGTGGGTGGCGCGTATCCTATGGCGGCAGTTGTGGTGCGCGCGTGCGTAGAAAGCGCAAAGGACCTTGGGCTTCCCGAGGCGGCAATTCCGCTTTCCAACGCTGTGGTGCTTTTAGCCACCGCGCCGAAGTCCAACGCCGCGCACGATGCTTATTTCCGCGCGCTTGCCGACGTGGAGGCGGGGCTTGGCAACGAGATCCCCCTGCACTTAAGCAGCCCTCTTTTCAAGGGCTACAAATACCCTCATGATTTTCCCAATCACTACGTTGCCCAGCAGTATTTGCCGAGTGACGTCCGAGACCGCCGCTACTATGAGTTTGGTTCTTCAAAGACGGAGCAGGCGGCAAAGGCATACTACGATATGATAAGAGGGAAAAAGTAAGCACCGTTATGCGAAGTCTTTTTGAGCATCGCCGCGGCTTTTGCTTTGCGGCACTGTACATCGGTTTTATCCTGCTTTTAAATTTTATAACGGAAAAGGCGAAGCCGTTTCTTCTTATTGGAGCGGCTTTGCTTCTTTTGCTTTTCTTTCCTTTAAAACGTAAAGCAAGGCTCATAAAAAGGCTTCTTTTCTTCCTGCTTGCCTTTTCGCTCGCCGTGCTTCCCTCTTTAACCTACGATTTTTCCGACTCGCGCGTGGAAGAGTGTATAGAAAAGGAATGTGCCATCACTTTTACGGTATACGACGTTCGCTCCGTTTCAAAAAGCAGAGCTTCCGTTTATGCTGTGATCAACGAGGTAGACGGAAGGCAAGCAAGCGTCAAGGCGACGGTCTCCCTTCCCGACCCATCCATCAAGGCGGGTGACGTCATCTTTGGCACAGCCACCGTCAAGGATGTAGACGAAGAAAGCACTTATCTTCTTTCTCACGGATACCGCTACGCGCTTACGCTTGCCGAGGCAAAAAAGGTGGGAGAAGCTAAAAACGCGCGTGTTTTCGGCACGCAAATGCGAGAGGAGCTTGCGCTTTTGATTGAAAGACGCGTTGGCGGCGAGGAGGCGGGGCTTTTAAGCGCACTGCTTCTTGGCGAAAGGGAGGACGTTTCCGCCGCCTTCAGCGCGGATATGAGCCGTCTTGGCACCTCGCATATGCTGGCGCTCAGCGGACTCCATCTAAGTGTTCTTTTACTCGGCATTGAGCGACTTTTAAAAAGAATCGGCACTAACAAGGGCTGGCGCTACGGTGCCGTTGCGCTCCTAACGGTTCTTTATCTGATATTGACGGGCTTTCCTTCCTCCGCTATGCGTGCGGGCGTGATGCTTCTTTTTGTCTTTCTCTCCTTCTTTTTAAAGAGGGATTACGACCCTATTACCTCGCTTGGCTACTCCGTCGCGCTCATTTGCACACTTCAGCCCTACTCTGTGACGGATATGAGCCTCTGGCTTTCCGCCTTTGCTACCTTCGGTATTCTTCTCTATCTTGCGCGCACCGAGCAAAACCTTATCGAGACCAAGGAGGCAACTCTTAAAAGCAGACTCCTTTCTTATCTTTCCGATTCTGTGAAAATCACTCTCTCCGCGTCGCTTGCCACCCTGCCGCTGACGGCGTATATGTTCGGCACCTTACCTCTTTTGTTTGTCCTTGCTAATCTTCTTTTCGCCCCTTTAATGCAGGCATTGATCACGGGCGCCGTTTTGGTGCTTCTTTTAGGCTGGGTACCCTTCGTTTCCTCGGTGACGGCATTCATAGCACGGCTCCTCATATCCTCGGCGGCTTATCTTTCCTCGCTTCCCTACTCACAAATTTCCCTGCGCGAGCCCTTTGTTTTGACGGTCTTGCTTACTACTGTTGTTCTTTTATTCCTCTATTTCGGCTTTTCTCCAAGACGGGCATTTTCTATGAAAGCGTCTGCGTGCTTTCTCTTCTGCGCAGCGATCCTTATAGGAGGCTTTTACGCCGCTCGCACCATCGGTGGAAGCGGCTTTGCTGCGGTAGAATATGCCTCCTTGGAGGAAGGGTCGGACTATTTCATCCTAAGGCATGGTGCAAAAACGGCAGTTATCGACTGCACGGAGGGTACAAGCTCAAACTTTTCCGAAATTGAGGCAGCTGTATTTTCTTACGGTGCTTGCGATATTGACAGCTACGTTTTTACCTATTATCCGAACGATCTTGAGGAAAGTGGCAGAGATATGATTGCCAAGAGTGCCGTACACCGCATATGTCTTCCCTCGCCAAAGACCGACAAGGAGCAAGCTGTTGCCCGACTTCTTTTGGAAACGGCGCGCAAGCACCACGTTTCTATCTCTTATTACGAAAAGGGCTTGCCCTTTTCTGTCTGTGGCGTTGACTTCACCTTATATTTGAACGACCCGCCGGAGAGCCCGATTAAACGAATATGCTTCACCGCAAAAACGGAGAACGAGAGCTTCGCCTACGTTTCGCGCGGAAGCGTGTCGCCTGAGCGTTTTCAAGAGATCAAGGCGGCGATTGCCGATGCGGACACCGTCTTTTTCGGGACATTTGGTAAAAGGATCGACTATACCTACGAGCTGCCCTCAGCACTTACGCAGGCTCGCATATGCACCACCGACAAAAAGGCGCTTCCCTTTTCCCGCTATCACGGCGTACTGATTGCCGAAAGGCACTCCCTGAGACTAAAAAAATAAAAGGATAGCACGCTTCGTGCTATCCTTTTTCGTTGGTTTTTATACGTTAAAGCGGAACAGAACGATGTCTCCGTCCTGCATCACGTATTCCTTGCCTTCGCTGCGAAGAAGTCCCTTTTCCTTCACGGCGTTCATACTGCCCTCGCGCATAAGATCTTCAAAGGCTACGACCTCGGCGCGAATGAAGCCGCGCTCAAAATCACTGTGGATCTTGCCTGCCGCACCGGGAGCTTTGGTGCCGCGCGTGATGGTCCAAGCGCGAACCTCGGGGGTGCCTGCGGTTAAGAAGCTGATAAGACCTAAGAGCGAATACGAGGCACGGATGAGCTTGGAAAGGCCGCTCTCGGTGATGCCGAGATCGTCAAGGAACATCTGCTTGTCCTCACCCTCCAGCTCCGCAAGCTCAGCCTCAATACCGGCACAAACCGCGATCAGCTCTGCACTCTCGGATGCGGCGTGGGCAGAGAGCTTCTTGTAATACTCGTTTTCGGCGTACGCACCCGAAACCTCGGCGTCGGATACGTTCGCAACGTAGATAATAGGCTTCAGCGTCAAAAGGCGAGCCTCGGCGATCATTGCCACCTCGTCCTCGGAAAGCTCTACCGTGCGGGCACACTTGCCGTCACACAGCGCGGCATAGATGCGCTCAAGCACATCAACCTCGGCAAGAATGCTCTTGTCCGCCTTAGCGGCTTTTTTCTGGCGCTCAATGCGGCGCTCGACCATTTCCATATCGGAGAAGATCAGCTCCATATTGATGGTTTCCACGTCGCGAATCGGGTCAACCGAGCCCTCAACGTGAATGATATTATCGTCCTCAAAGCAACGCACAACGTGAACGATTGCGTCCACCTCGCGAATGTGCGAAAGGAATTTATTGCCAAGACCCTCGCCCTTGGAAGCACCCTTAACAAGACCGGCGATATCAACGAACTCGATGGTTGCAGGGGTGTACTTCTCGGGATTGTACATTTCGGCGAGCTTATCAAGACGCTCATCGGGCACAGCAACGATACCGACGTTGGGGTCGATCGTGCAGAAGGGATAGTTTGCAGACTGAGCGCCCGCATTAGTCAAGGCGTTAAAAAGCGTACTCTTGCCGACGTTGGGCAACCCGACGATACCAAGCTTCATAGTTTTATTCTCACTTTTCTTTTTTTGCGGTGTAAACACATCTATGACAGTATACCATATTATTGAAGAAAAATCTACATTTTCACGGTGTTTTTTGAAAAATTTTTCCAAATTTTCGCTAAATTTTGAACGAAAGAACACATAATACTATTGCATTTCTTAACAATTTGTAGTATAATGGTAACAGAATGTTAAAAAATGCACGTACGTACGCTTGTTTTTAGATGTTATGTGAAGGAGATTTGAAAATGGACAACAAGATCTTAGTTGTTGATGACGATTTAAATATTTGCGACGCGCTCCGCGTCAATCTTGAAAGCGAGGGCTTTCAAGTCAAGATCGCAAACGACGGCGTAGAGGCGCTTTCCCTTTTTAAGCTTTACGACCCCGATCTCGTCATTCTCGACCTGATGCTTCCCAAAAAGGACGGCCGCGAGGTCTGCCGCGAGATCCGCGAGATCTCGAACAAGCCGATCATTATCCTTTCCGCCAAGGACACGACGGTGGAAAAGGTCGTGGCACTTGAGCTGGGCGCTGATGCATTCCTTGTAAAGCCTGTGGACAAGAGCGAGCTTTCCGCGCATATCAAGGCGGTGCTTCGCCGTTGCGCAAGCGCGACTAAGGCGAGCGAGGAGGACGTGATCCGCTTTGACAACCTTGAAATTTCCCTTCAAAAATATGAGTTAAAGCTTCGCGGCGAGTCGATCTCCATTCCGCCTAAGGAGCTTGAGCTTCTTTATTTCCTTGCCTCCAACTGCAATATCGTATTTAAGCGCGACAAGCTGCTTGATAAGGTTTGGGGCTTTGACTACCTCGGCGACTCCCGCACCGTTGACGTACACGTCAAGCGTCTGCGCGAAAAGCTGGAGGGCGTGTCGGATAAGTGGGCACTGCGCACCGTTTGGGGCGTTGGCTACAAGTTTGAAATTTTACAAAAGTAATATAAAAGAAAAAAAGACCGAGCGGAGCATTCGGTCTTTTTTTTCGGATTGGATAGGTTAAGAGCGATGCAAAAAAGAGAAAAGGACTTGAAAACTCAAGTCCTTTTTTAGAGCAAAAGCTCATTGAAAACCGAACAAAGATGGGAAATGAAACGAAAGCTCAATAGAGAACTGCTATAGAGCAGTTCAAGCCCTCGGTCTATTAGTATCGTTCAGCTAAACACATTACTGTGCGT
>JAZOSE010000116.1:0-10800 GCA_045656965.1 Eubacteriales bacterium | reverse complement strand
ACGATAATTTCCGCCGCCGTACGCAAAAGGAAAAGGAAGGTATTTATGCCGACGCTACGTGCGGTGCCGTAAAGGAAATTCTCCCGCTTTTAGACAATTTGGAGCGCGCAGGGCAGTTTACCGAGGCAGAAAAGGTTGCCGAGGGATTAGCCATGCTCTCAAAGATGTCCGAGGGAATGCTTTCGAATCTTGGCGTTACGCGCTACGGTGAGAAGGGCGAGATATTCGACCCCAACTGGCACAACGCCGTGATGCATATTGACGACGAGGCGTTCGGCGAAAACGAGATCACCGACGTTTTCGAGGTCGGGTACAGGCGCGGAGATAAGGTCATTCGCTTTGCGACCGTCCGCGTTGCTAACTAAAGCTTACAATTTTAGTAAATATAAACATCTCATATATGGAGGAAAACAAAATGGGAAAAATTATTGGTATTGACTTAGGTACGACTAACTCCTGCGTTGCAGTGTTCGAGGGCGGCGAGCCCATCGTTATCCCCAACCCCGAAGGATCGAGAACGACCCCCTCGGTCGTTGCGTTCACCAAGAGCGGCGAGCGTCTCGTCGGTCAGGCGGCAAAGCGCCAGGCGATCACCAACCACGACGGCACCGTTGCCAGCATCAAGCGCGAGATGGGTACCGATTATAAGGTGAGCGTTGGCGGCAAGAGCTACACGCCCCAAGAGATCTCCGCGATGATCCTTCAGAAGCTGAAGGCAGACGCTGAGGCTTACCTTGGCACCACTGTGACCGATGCGGTCATCACCGTACCCGCGTACTTCTCCGACGCACAGCGTCAGGCAACCAAGGACGCAGGTAAGATCGCGGGCCTTGAGGTAAAGAGAATCATCAACGAGCCTACCGCCGCCGCGCTTGCGTACGGTATGGATAAGGAAGGCGAGCAGAAGATCATGGTATTCGACCTTGGCGGCGGTACCTTCGACGTTTCTCTTCTTGAGATCTCCGACGGCGTTTTTGAGGTTTTGGCTACTGCGGGTAACAACCGCCTCGGCGGCGACGACTTCGACGCTCGCGTTATCGACTGGATGGCAGAATCCTTTATGCAAGAAAACGGCGGCATCGATCTTCGCAAGGACAGAATGGCGCTTCAGCGCTTGAAGGAAGCCGCAGAAAAGGCAAAGATCGAGCTTTCGGGCACCATGTCCTCCGAGATCAACCTTCCCTTTATCACGGCAGACGCAACGGGTCCCAAGCACTTCGCCGCAACGCTTACGCGCGCAAAGTTCAACGAGCTGACGCGTGACCTCGTTGAGGCTACGATGAAGCCCACCCGTCAGGTTATCTCCGATGCGGGCATCTCGGTTTCCGAGATCACCAAGGTGCTTCTCGTCGGCGGTTCTTCGAGAATTCCCGCTGTACAAGAGGCTGTTAAGGACTTTATCGGCAAGGAGCCCTTCAAGGGCATCAACCCCGACGAGTGCGTTGCACTCGGCGCAGCCGTTCAGGGCGGCGTTCTTGGCGGCGACGTGAAGGATATGCTCCTTCTTGACGTAACTCCCCTGTCTCTCGGTATTGAGACGATGGGCGGCGTATTTACCAAGATCATCGAAAGAAACACCACCATTCCCGTAAAGAAATCGCAGGTATTCTCCACCGCGGCAGATAACCAGCCCGGCGTTGAGATCCACGTGCTTCAGGGTGAGCGCGGCATGGCGGCAGGCAACACCACGCTCGGTCGCTTCAACCTTGACGGCATTGCACCCGCTCCTCGCGGCGTGCCTCAGATCGAGGTTACCTTTGATATCGACGCAAACGGCATCGTAAACGTATCCGCTATGGATAAGGGCACGGGCAAGGAGCAGCACATCACCATCACCTCCTCCACCAATATGTCCGAGGAGGATATTGAGCGCGCTGTGAAGGATGCGGAGAAGTTCGCTGAGGAGGATAAGAAGCTTAAAGAGGCTGTTGAGATCCGCAATCGCGGAGAGATGATGGCATCGCAGGCAGACAAGACCCTTGAGGAGATCGGCGACAAGGTTTCCGATGCGGATAAGGCTCCCGTAAAGGATGCCGCAGAGAAGCTGAAGGAAACCTTAAAGGGCACCGATACCGATGCGATCAAGGCAGACACCGAGGCGCTTGAAAAGGCGTTCCATGCGCTTTCCGAGAAGCTCTATCAGGCAAGCGGTGCAGGCGCACAGGGCGGCTTTGGCGGCGCAGGCGCCGAGGGTGGCGCACAGGGCGCTGACGGCACCTATTACGACGCTGACTTTGAGGACAAAACGGGCAACTAAACCAAACTGACAAGGCTGTGCGGGGGAAAGCGTGCCTTTTCCCCGCCTCTTATCCGAAAGGCTGTAAGAATGGCAGAAAAAAGAGACTACTACGAGGTGCTTGGCGTTGCCAAGGGTGCCTCCGATGCGGATATCAAAAAGGCGTACCGCGCGCTTGCCAAGAAGTATCACCCCGATATGAATCCGGGGGATAAGGAAGCGGAGCAAAGGTTCAAGGAAGTGAACGAGGCGTACGAGGTGCTTTCCGACAGCGAAAAGCGCTCAAAGTACGACCAGTTCGGCCACGCGGCGTTCGATCCCTCTATGGGCGGCGGTGCCGGTGGCGGCTTCGGCGGTTTTGGCGGCGGCTTCGGCGGCTTTGGCGGGTTCGAGGACATCTTTTCGATGTTTACGGGTGGCGGACAGAGCAGTGGCAGACGCGCGCGCATGCCCATTGACGGCAACGACGTTTTTGCCCGTGTGACACTTTCCTTTGAGGAATCGGTCACGGGCGTGAAAAGAGACATAAGCTTCCGTCATATTGAGGAATGCCCCGACTGTCACGGTAAGGGGGCGGAGAAGGAAAGCGACATTGAGACCTGCTCGCAGTGTAAGGGCACAGGTCAGGTCACGGTGCAGCAAAGGACCTTCCTCGGCATTACCCAGACGGTAACGGCTTGCTCGGCTTGCTCGGGCAGAGGAAAGATCATCAAAAAGCCTTGCAAAAACTGCAATGGCAAGGCGTTTGTTCGCGTGGCGCGTGAATATAGCGTTTCCGTTCCCGCAGGTATTGCCGACGGTCAGCGCATCGCTATTCGCGGCAAGGGTGACGTCGGAAGAAACGGCGGCGTGGCGGGCGATCTGATCATTGAGGTGTCCGTGCGTCCGCATCCGCTCTTTCAGCGCGAGGGCAATCACATCTACTGTGAGGTGCCCGTTAGCTTTGCCGAGGCGGCACTCGGTGCTGAAATTGAGATTCCCACGCTTGAGGGCACACAGAAATACGATATTCCCGAGGGCACGCAATACGGCGCGACCTTTACGCTTCGCGGCAAGGGTATGCCCGACGTGAACAGCGGTCGCCGCGGCGACCTCGTCTTTACCGTAACGATCGAGGTGCCGAAGAATCTTTCCTCCGAGCAAAAGGAGCAGCTTCGTGCCTTCGCTTCCTCACTCGGTGAGGCAAACGACTCGAAAAAGGCGGGCTTCCGCAAAAAATTCTTTAAAAAGAAATAAGGAAAGCATCTTTAAATAATTTTGGAAAAGCAACCAAGAAAAGCTTTAAATGCTAATCGTTGGTTGCTTTTTCTGTATATATACGGTAAAAAAGCAACCTTTTTTCGTATTTTGGGAGGGGCTGCCACGGCTTCCTTCTTTTGTGGGTTGCACCCACGCGCTTCCTTTGCTACAATACTTTTGTAGGGACAAGACCTTGAAGAAAATCTCCCTTGGGAAGGACAAAAGCCCAAGGAAAGAAAGGATAAGTATGCAAAGAAGAAAGAAAAAGGCTTCTCCCATAGCACTTCTTACCGCGCTGTTTATGCTTTTTGGCGCACTCGCGCTCCCCGCTTCGGCACAAAGGATATCGACAAAGCCCGACAGTATTACAAGCACGGCGGTGAGTGCCTATCAGGAGATCCCCATATATCTTGAAAACGGTAAGCCCCTTGCAGTCAAGGGCAGGCTCGTAAACTCTACCACGTACGTACCGCTTCGCGCGATCCTTTCGGCACTTATGCCGAGCGCGACCCTTACATACGATGCCAAAACGAGAACGGCGAGTGTTTTTGGAGAGCGTCTTACGCTTTCCGCGTCGGACCGCTCGAACATTCTCTACGTTAACGAGCGTTGCTTTTACTCGGATATGCCCATTCGCATTCTCGGCGACGGTGTGATGTACCTGCCCGTGCGCTTGATTTCGAGGGCGCTTTCCTTAGAGGTTGCGTGGAATGACGCGTCGCGCTCGGTGTCGCTCCTTGGCGAGCCGACCCCGGTTTTGTCGGGCTCTCTATACTATAAGGAGGACGAGCTTATGTGGCTTTCCCGTATTATATCCGCGGAGTCGCGCGGCGAGCCCTTCATCGGTCAGGTCGCTGTCGGTAACGTGGTACTAAACCGCGTGCGCCATAAGGACTTCCCGAACACCATCTGGGGCGTGATCTTTGACCGCCGCTACGGTGTAGTGCAGTTTTCCCCCGTGGATGACGGCTCGGTGTGGATGGATCCTCACGCCGCCTCGGTAACGGCGGCAAAGGTGTGCCTTGAGGGCTACTCTGTATCGGACGATATTCTCTTCTTCTACGCGCCGAAGTACGTGTCGTACACATGGATCGCGCAGAACCGCCCGTACGCCTTTACCATTGCGGGACATAAATTTTATTACTGATACTTGATTTTTCTAAAAAAAGGTTGTATACTACATATGGATAAAAAAGCACTTTAAGCCTTCGCCCTCGCGAAGAGCAGAAAGGACTGAAATATGAAGTCATACAACTTAAAGATCGGCAATATTGAGAGGGAGCTTCCGCTTTGTCCCTTGAACGACTCTCTCGATATCGCCGCATTCGTTCTCTTTGGCGACACCGAGCTGACCGAGGTGTGTGCTGCGGAGCTGGTCAAGAAGGCTCCTGCGCACGACGTGATGATCACCGCCGAGAGCAAGGGCATTCCCCTTATTTGCGCGATGGCGCGCCAAATGGGCGTGAATCGCTACGTTTTGGCACGCAAGGGCGTCAAACTCTATATGCGAAACGTTCTTAAATGCGTGGTGCGCTCTATCACCACCGAGGCAACGCAAACGCTTTATATCGACGGCTTTGACGCCGAATATATGAAGGGTAAGCGCGTGCTTATCGTCGACGACGTGATCTCCACGGGCGAGTCGCTCCACGCTCTTGAGGAGCTGGTGCGCTTAGCAGGCGGCGAGATCGTTGGAAAAATGGCAGTGCTTGCCGAGGGCGACGCGATCGGCCGCGACGACATCACCGTTTTAGCACCGCTTCCGCTCTTCGACAAAGAGGGAAATCCTATTTAAACTAACCAAAGCACCGCGAAAGCGGTGCTTTTTCTCTTGATTATTTTTTTCTTCTGTGTTATACTGTAAAAAAACGAAGGGAGAGGACGCCTTGAAGTATACGAAAACACTTTATATCGTGCTGTGTCTTATTTTGTGCGCGGGTATGTGCCTTTCCTTTTGGGACAACGCTGTTTCCCCCACCTTTAGCTATGGCTTTGATCCTGCCGATAAGGAAAACTTCGTTTTGGAGGATGCCGCCACCTTCCGCTCGCTTTTGCCGAAGGACGTGCTTGCCATCGTCTTTACCGACGCGCTCTCGCCGCACGGCGCGACTTTAACCGACCTTTCCGTGCGAAAAGAGGGCGGCGTTGTGGGCTGGCAAAGTGAAAGCACCTTCGTGATCTCCACGAGAACGAAGGGGCAGGCTGTGATCTTAAACCCCGACAGCGTGGGACTTTTTGCGGAGCTTACCGCGCTTACAAGCGTGGATCTCTCTATGGTCGACACCTCGCGCGTGACGGACTTTATGCGCTTTTTCTATAACTGCACGGCACTTGGCGCGGCGGATATTTCTTCTTTTTCCTTTGATAGCGCCATTCGCACGCGGAGTATGTTTATGAACTGCGTCTCTTTGAAAGAGGTCACGGTGGGAGACGCCAGCACCTCCACCTTGCGCGACACCGCCTTTATGTTTTCGGGCACCTCGACGCTTGATGCCATTGATCTTTCGCATTGCGACCTTTCCGCCGTGATATGCACCACGGCAATGTTTCAAAACACGGGCGCTAAGACCGTCCATCTTCCCGATTCACTTTCGGTGCTCGGCTCGTTTTTCCTAAATCACGCAACTCGTTACGAGGGGGAAAGCTTTACGATTCCCGCTTCGGCGAAGGAGCTTTCGGGCGCACATCTCTTTTACAATATGGGCGGGGAGAGCTTTTCTTCCTTCCTTGTGCCTGAGGGAAACGAATATTTTAAGTCGGTGGACGGCGTTTTGTATTCCTCGGACGGCGAAAGACTTTTGGCTGTGCCGAAGGGCAAGCGCTTTGAGGGGGGCATTTTTGAGATTTCTGAGGGAACGACCTTTTTGGGTGAGCTCGCCCTTTCACGCAACACGAGCGCAAAAACGCTCCTTTTGCCGAACAGCTATCGCGTGAGCGTTTACACTGTGCAAAACCATAAGGATTTTGCGGACATCAGCGGCTCGGGAAATAAAAACACGGGAAACAGCTTAAATCTTGCCACCTATCTTTTCTCGGGCATTACGTCGTTTGCGGTTAAGGCGGACAACCCGCTTTATACCGCCGTTTCGGGCGCGCTTTACGAAAGGGGAGAGGATGGAAGCGCAAAGGCACTCGTTGCCTTGCCCGTTGGCTTTGCGGGCGCGCTTGATATTCCCGAGGGTGTGACGCAGATAAGAAGCGAGGCGATCTGGACTCTCTCAAACGCTTCGTTTGACGGCTTGACCGAGATCCGCATTCCCGCATCGCTTACCGAGATCGACTTAGGGCAGCTTGAGAAGATCAATTCCCTTGGCGTTCCCCTGACGGTGGACGGCGAAAACTCCGTTTATACCGTTTCGGCGGAGGGCTTTCTTGTAAAAAAATAATAAAAATTACGGGGGCGAGAATTTTCTCGCCCTTTTTCGATTGACGGCGACAGAATTATATGGTAAAATATAGCGTAATACACATTTTTTTCACATAGAAAACATAATTTTTGCACCGCTTTTAGTTACAATATAGAATGAAAAAATATAGGAAAGAGAACAAAGATGCTTGAACTTTTAAAGATCAAAAAGGACTACCCTGCGGGCGACGGTGTCGTGCACGCTCTTCAAGGAATCGATATCCGCTTTCGCCGCTCGGAATTCGTGTCCATCCTCGGACCCTCGGGCTGCGGAAAAACGACGCTTTTAAATATCGTCGGCGGTCTTGACGGTTACACGTCGGGAGACCTTCGCATCAACGGTGTGTCCACAAGAGAATATAACGACAGAGACTGGGACAGCTATCGCAACCATTCGGTCGGCTTCGTTTTCCAAAGCTACAATCTCATTCCGCACCAAACGGTGCTTGTTAACGTTGAGCTTGCTCTCACCCTTGCGGGCGTTTCCAAGGCGGAGCGCAAGGAAAGAGCGGCGGCGGCACTGGCTCGCGTTGGTCTTGGTGACCAGCTTTATAAGAAACCGAGTGAGATGTCGGGCGGGCGGACAGATGCAACGTGTAGCGATCGCGCGCGCACTTGTTAACGACCCCGATATTATCCTTGCCGATGAGCCGACGGGTGCGCTTGACACCGAGACCAGCGTGCAGGTTATGGATATTTTAAAGGAGGTAGCGAGCGAGCGTCTCGTCGTTATGGTTACCCATAACCCCGAGCTTGCCGAGAAATACTCCTCCCGTATCATTCGTATGGTAGACGGTCATATCGTTTCCGACTCTATGCCCGTGAGCGACGAGGAATACAGCGCCGAGATGGCGCGTCTTGCTGCCGCCGGTAAGCAAGAGGAGGAGGCATACGAGGCACTTTGCCGTGAAAGCGGCAAGCGCGTGCGCCGTAAGAGCGAGAAAAAGCCCTCGATGTCCTTTAGGACCTCGTTTATGCTGTCGCTCAAAAACCTCTTTACCAAAAAGGCAAGAACCATTTTAACCTCCTTTGCGGGCTCTATCGGTATTATCGGTATCGCCTTGATCCTCGCCGTTTCCGAGGGCGTCAGCGGCTTTATCGCGCAGGTGCAGGAGGATACGCTTTCCACCTATCCCTTGACCGTACAGAAATACACGCAGGATATGAGCGCGATGCTCGCGGCAATGACCGACGTGTCCGGCACGGAGGATTACAGAGACTCGGGCAAGATCCACGTGGACGACTCGCTCGGCACCATGATGGCGGCGATGAACTCGGTCAGAGAAAACAACCTTGAGGCGTTTAAGGCGCATATAGAGGCAAACCGCGATATTCTTGACCCGCATTTGAGCGATATTCAGTATACCTACGGCTACGACCTTCAGGTCTACACCGCCGACGGCAAGATCAAGGTGGGTATGGAAACGCTCTTTGCCCATATGGGCGACGCCTTCTCGGGCATGAGCGATATGATGGCGATGGCGGGCGGTATGAGCGTCTTCTCTGAGATGATCCACAACGCCGACCTGCTTGACCAGCAATATGATGTGATCGCGGGCGCGTGGCCCAAGGAGAAGAACGAGGTCATTCTCGTTGTCAACTCCAACAACCAGATCAGCAAGACCACCCTTTATATGCTCGGTGTTCTTGACCCCGAAAATATCGACGAGGAAATGAAGCAGCTGATGGACGGCACCTACAAGCCCGAGGACATCGCGCCTTACGAATACGGCGATTTTATCGGAATGACCTTCAAGATGCTCACCACGGCGGACTTCTTCAAGCAGGGCACGACCAAGGCGGACGAATATACGGTCGAGGGCTCGGACAAGATCTATCACAAGTGGTACGATCAGCGCGAAAACCCTGCCTTTGATCAGGCGAAATTTGTCAGCGAAAACGGCACAGAGCTTAAAATCTCGGGCATCGTTCGTCCCAAGGAGGGAACGGCGGCAACCTCGATCTCCGGCATTTGCGGATACACGCGAGAGCTTACCGACTATATCCTTGAAAAGAACGAGGCAAGCCCCGTGATCCTTCAGCAGAAGGAGACCCCTACGGTCAACGTCTTGACGGGTCTTAAATTTGAAAGAACGCACTATACGCCCGAGAATATCGGCGAGCTGATCGACAAGATCGACGGCGCGACGATGGAGATCTTCTACGCGTATATGACCGAGCAGATCCTCCCCAACCCCGATTTTTCGGATAGGATCAACGTACACGATGAGGAAAGCTTCCTTGGCGTTTATGTGCTTCTTCCCGAGGAAAATCAGGCAGAGATCCTCTCGGCAGTGATCGCCGCGGCAAGAGCCAACCCCGACAACACAGATGCGATAAATACGCTTTTCACGATGATCAGCATGGGAACGGGCGGCATTACCGTCACACCCGACAACTTCCCAAGGCTGCTTCCCGTGTTAGATCAGAAGCTTGTGCTTGGCGCTCTTATGGGCATCCCCGCATCTGCTCCCTACGTTCCCGCAACGGTGGGACTTCTTACCTTGGCGGGTGAGGCGGCAATGGCGCCCATCTATACCGAAATGACCGAGAGCGTTATGAAGATGCAGGTCAACGAGGAAATCTTCAAAACCATACTTTCGACTATGGAGGCGGATGACCCCGCGTTTGTTCAGCTTGAGGCGACGCTGTACGGTATGGCTCCGCAGATCGACGCGACCTACGAGAGCGTTCTTCACACGCTTGACGTGACCGAGAGGTCGTTCCCCGAATCGATCAACTTCTATGCGAAGGACTTTGCTTCCAAGGAGTTTATCGAGACCTTTATCAAGGACTATAACGATGCGGCAACCGATGAAAACAAGATCGAGTATGCCGACCTTGTTGGCGCTTTAATGTCCTCGGTGACCATTATCGTCGACGCGATCACCTACGTGCTTATCGCCTTCGTTGCCATCTCTCTCATCGTTTCCTCTATTATGATCGGCGTTATCACGCTGATCTCTGTCCAAGAAAGAACCAAGGAGATCGGTATTTTGCGCGCCATCGGTGCCTCGAAGAAGGACGTTTCGAGCCTCTTTAACGCCGAAACGATGATCGTTGGCTTTGCTTCGGGCTTGGTCGGCGTTTTGGTGACCTATATTCTTTGTATCCCTATCAATCTTATTTTGAGGGCTTTGACGGACATTGAGGGGCTTCGTGCCGTGCTTCCCATCGGCGCCGCCCTTATCTTAATCGGTATCAGTGTTCTTCTTACGCTTATTGCGGGCATCATTCCCTCGGGAAGTGCCGCAAAGAAGGATCCTGTCGTGGCTCTTAGAACGGAGTAAAAAACAGCAAAAGGAAAGCACCGCAAGAAATCTTGCGGTGCTTTTGACATTTTAAGATCAGCCTAACTTTTTAAGCTCGGCAAGGAGAGACTCCTTAGTGGCTTCGTATTTGGCAAGCTTTTCCTTTTCCTGCGCTACGACAGCCTCGGGCGCTTTGGCAAGGAAGCCCTCGTTCGAAAGCTTACCGGCAAGGCGACGAATTTCGCCCTCGGTCTTTTCAAGCTCCTTAGACAGACGCGCCTTTTCCTTCTCAAAGTCGATCATATCGGCGAGAGGGATATAGATGGTTGCCGCGTCGGTAACGAGCGAAACGGCGCCCTCATCCTCGTAGGAGTCGGGGAAGGCTACCTCGGATGCCGAGGCAAGCTTGATAAAGAAGCTCTCTGCCTTCTTAAAGGAGTCGGCAAAGGGAGAAACGATATAAAGCTTGGTCTTGCGAGAGGGAGGAACGTTCATCTCGGCACGGCGCGCACGGATGGCACGGATCGCGTCGATAACGCGGTCGAACGCCGCTTCCTCTTCGGTGAAGCAGAGCGCCTCGTTAAAGGAGGGATACGCGCTGATCACGATGCTTTCTTCCTTGTGCGGAAGTGCTTGATAGATCTCCTCGGTGATAAAGGGCATATAGG
>JAZOSE010000115.1:0-9257 GCA_045656965.1 Eubacteriales bacterium | reverse complement strand
TTCATTATTCATTTAAAAAAGCCAACTGCAACCGCAGTTGGCTTTTTGCTTTTAAAGGTTCTCTGCCCAGTGTGCCGCTTGTGCGACCCACTTGGCGAGTGCTTCGTCAACGCATTCGGAGAGTCCGCGCGAGGTGATCTTGTTTCCGAGCGCCATGCCGTGAGGACCCTTCGGATAAATGTGCATCTCAAAGGGAAGCCCTGCCGCCGCATACGCTTCACCAAGACAAAGGGTATTATGTACGGGAACAACGTTGTCGTCGGATGTGTGCATCACGAAAAGCGGAACGCTTCTTTCGTCCACGTGGTTTTCCAGCGAGGAAAGTGCAAGCTGCTCTTCGCTCGGCGTGGTGGTGCACCAAAGGTTGCAGTGCGAGCCGATGTGTGCATTCTCCTTCGCAGTGATTACAGGGTAACCGAGCATCATACCGCGCACGCGGTTGTAGCCGTAGGGCATGCCCGTTGCCTCGTAGATCTCAGGAAGGTGCCAAAGCACGCCAAGAGAGCAAGCGAGATGACCGCCCGCCGAAAATCCCGTAACGAAGATTTCCTCGGGGTCAATGCCGTAACGCTCCGCGTTGTCCTTCATGTGCTTGACCGCGAGAGATGCCTCGATCAGCTGAGCGGGGAAGGGGCGAGACCAAGCAACCGAATAATGAAGCACGAACACGTTGTAGCCGTAGGGCATAAAAGCAACGCCGACAGGCTCACCCTCGTGACCTGCGCAGACGTTATAGTATCCGCCGCCGGGAATCACCAGAATAGCCTTTCTTTTCATACCCTCTGCGGGCTGTGCGATAATTGCGTCAAGGAACACCTTGTCGTCGTTCTCTCGTAAATAAATGCGTTCAGTAAACATATTTTCTCCCTCTTTGCGTAGCCTAATTAAAGACCGAAGGTGTCGCGCAGATAGTCGCGGCTGATCTTAACCGCTTCAAGCTCGGTCATGCCGTGGTAAACCTTGTCCTGCTCTACGATCACGTATTCGGTGCCGCTCTCCTCGCATGCCTTGAGGATCTCTGCAAAATTCTGTCTTCCCTGACCGAGAGGGCAGAACTCAAAGCCGTTGTCCTCCTTGCTCTCGGTCTTCATAGCGTTGCCGTCAGCGTCAATAAGGTCGTAAACGGGACCGTTACCAAGGCGCTTGCAAACGAAGTCCTTTAAGTGAACGATTTCTACCTTGCCCGCAAACTCGCGGATCTTGTCCGCAGGGTTGATGCCCGCATAGTGTACCCAGCAGGTGTCAAGCTCGGGAACGAAGCGGTCGGAGGGAAGTGCCTCGAAAAGATAGTCGTGCAGATATTTGCCTTCAAACTTCTCAAACTCAAAATCGTGGTTGTGATAGCCGAGCATCATGCCGTTTTCATAAAGCGCGTCTGCCAGCTCGCTAAAGAGGGAAACGGTGTCGCTCCATTTGTCAGAGCCTGCAAGAAGCTCGCGGCCCCACCACGGAACAACGCAGTACTTTGTGCCGAAGGTCTTAAGGTAATCGATGCCCTTTTGCATATCGTTTTTGAAGAAATCGGGACCCTGATGCACCGAAATGCACTTAAGTCCAAGGCGATCAAGAAGCGCCTTGATCTCTTCAGCCGTTCTTCCGTAGTAGCCGGCGAACTCTACGTACTCGTAGCCCATCTCGGCAATCTTTTCAAGAGTGCCCTCGAAATCCTTTGCCATAGCATCCTTTACGCTGTAAAGCTGAACGCCAACGTGAAACTTTTTCATAGTGAAAGCTCCCTTTGTAAGTTAGTTTTTAGTGTTTTTTTGTCTCGCCGATGGTCGCATAACAAAAAAGAAAAGGGGATATTCACCAAACGTATTCTTTTTTGAAACGCGATTTGGCTTTTCATTTTCATTCTATCATATTCCGAATGAAAAAACAAGAAGGAATGAAAAAATATGGGAAAATACTTAAGAAAATGAACTTTTAGGACAACTTCCTGCAAAAATGTCCGAAAATGCAATCACCCCCCCTGTTTTTTTGCAAGAAACCGCATTTCGCCCTTCAAAAAAATATGTGAAAGTATTGACAAAGTTAGTTTTTTGTAGTAAAATAATACTCACACTCAAAAATAACAGCCATATTTGCTGCTTATATACTTATTATATATTGTGTGAAACTCAGGAGGACACAAACGAAGTGGAAACTTTAGCAATCGTATTAACCTTCCTCGGTGCCGCTGTTGCGCTCGTATACGCGCTTTTAACGGCACGCCGCGTCTTAAAGGCGGATGAGGGAACGGACGAGATGAAAAAAATCTCGGCATCCATCCGCAAGGGCGCAAATGCATACTTAAAGCGCCAGTATAAGATCGTAGGCATTTTCTTCGGTGCCATGTTCGTCGTGCTTTGCCTTATGGCGCTTCTCTTCGACGGCTTTACCTGGTTTACCCCCTTTGCCTTCGTAACGGGCGGTATCTTCTCGGCACTTTCGGGATTTTGCGGTATGAAGATCGCCACCGCGGCAAATGCGCGCACGGCAAACGCCTGCCGCACGGGTCTTAATAAGGGTCTTCGCATTGCCTTCTCGGCAGGCTCGGTTATGGGCTTCGTCGTCGTCGGTCTCGGACTTCTTGATATCTCGGTTTGGTTTGCGCTCTTAAAGTTCGTCTTTAAGCTTCCCGTTT
This sequence comes from Eubacteriales bacterium, assembly GCA_045656965.1. Classification (GTDB taxonomy): domain Bacteria; phylum Bacillota; class Clostridia; order Oscillospirales; family CAG-272; genus UBA1740. The sequence continues at coordinate 6,631 of JAZOSE010000115.1, read as the reverse complement.
CCGAGATCTCCGCCGCAATGCTCACCTTCGGTATGGGTGCTTCCTCTATGGCGCTCTTTGCTCGCGTGGGTGGCGGTATCTACACCAAGGCGGCAGACGTTGGCGCTGACCTTGTCGGTAAGGTCGAGGCTGGCATTCCTGAGGACGACCCCAGAAACCCTGCCGTTATTGCCGATAACGTAGGTGATAACGTCGGTGACGTTGCCGGCATGGGCGCGGATCTTTACGAGTCCTACGTCGGCTCGGTCGTTTCCGCAGCCGCGCTTGGCGTTGCCGCGTTCGGCGGTGCGCTCTCTGCGCTTCTCGTTCCGCTTTTGATTGCCGCCGTCGGTATCTTCTGCTCGCTCCTTGGCACCTTCTTTGTTCGCACCGGCGAGTCCACCGATCAAAAGAAGCTCCTTGGCGCTCTTTCCCGCGGAACCAACCTCTCGGCGATCCTTATCGCAATTGCTTCCTTCTTTATTATCTGGCTCACACTCGGTATGGAAAAGATCGGTCTTTACTTCGCCATCATCGCAGGTCTTCTTGCGGGCGTTCTGATCGGTAAATTTACCGAATACTATACCTCCGACTCCTACAAGCCCACAAGAAAGCTTGCAGATAGCTCCGAAACGGGCTCGGCAACCATCATTATCAGCGGCGTATCGCTCGGTATGATGTCCACGCTTGCCCCCATCGTCGTTATCGCTATTGCGATCCTTGTAGCCTTCTTCGTGTCGGGCGGCTCGTCCGATGCGTCTATGGGTCTTTACGGTATCGCGCTTTCCGCTGTCGGTATGCTTTCCACCCTCGGTATCACTCTGGCAACCGATGCTTACGGTCCTATCGCCGATAACGCGGGCGGTATTGCTGAAATGGCAGGACTTGAAAGCGAGGTCAGACACCGTACCGACGCACTTGACGCGCTCGGTAACACCACCGCCGCAACGGGTAAGGGCTTCGCTATCGGAAGCGCCGCACTCACCGCGCTGGCACTTCTTGCTTCCTATATTGACAAAATTGAAGGTCTCGGCTTTAAGATGAACCTTCAGCTCAATAACCCTGCAGTCCTCGTCGGTCTCTTTATCGGCGGATGCCTCCCCTTCCTCTTTGCCGCTCTTACGATGCAATCCGTCGGCAGAGCCGCACAGAGCATTGTAAAAGAGGTTCGCCGCCAGTTCCGTGAGATCCTCGGTCTTATGGACGGCAAGGCAGAGGCGGATTACGCTACCTGCGTTGACCTTTGCACCAAGGCATCTCTTCGCGAAATGATCCTTCCCACCGTCGTAGCCATCATTGCTCCCGTTGTAATAGGTCTTATCCTCGGTCCTAACGGTGTCGTCGGTATGCTTGGCGGCGCTACGGTATCGGGCTTCCTTCTTGCCATCTTTATGTCCAACTCGGGCGGTGCTTGGGATAACGCCAAAAAGCACATTGAGGGCGGCACGCACGGCGGCAAGGGCAGTAAGTGCCATAAGGCAGCCGTTGTGGGTGACACCGTCGGCGACCCCTTCAAGGATACCTCGGGTCCCTCGATCAATATCCTTATCAAGCTGCTTTCCACCATTTCTATCGTATTTGCGACTCTCGTGGTCAGCTTCAATCTTTACAGTCTGTTTTAATAGTTATCGCCCGTGCTTTCTTCGGTACGGGCGATTTTTAAAAAATATTCGTTTTTTTGTAACGCTTTGCCTGATTTTTCCTTCTTTTAGGGTGAAGGGCAAAAAACGGGAAAGGAGAGGTGCCAAAGTGGAAGACCAAAGCATTATTGACCTCTACTTCGCGCGAGACGAAAGCGCGATCAGTAAAACGGAAGAAAAATACGGCAGATATCTTAACGCTATAGCATACCGTATTCTTGCCTCTGCCACTGATGCCGAGGAATGCGTATCGGACACCCTTCTTCAAGCATGGCAGTCGATACCGCCCGAGCGCCCGCGTTTTTTTAAGGCGTTTCTTTCAAAGATCACGCGCTCTCGCGCCCTTGACCGCGTGGATTATTACAACGCTGAAAAAAGAAACGGAAAGGGCACGCTTGAGCTTGACGAGCTTAGTGAGGCGATCCCCGCACCCACAGGCGACGAGAGCGACGCCTTAGCAGTACGGGTTGCCGTAAACGGCTTTATTTCCACGCTTCCGAAACGCTCTCGTATTATATTTCTGCGGCGGTATTTTTATTTCTATTCCACCCGAGAGATCGCCATATCGCTTCATCTTTCGGAGGGAAACGTGCGCGCCATACTTCACCGCATAAGATTAGAGCTGAAGCTCTATCTTGAAAAGGAGGGAATTACACTGTGAAAAGAAAAAAGCTTTTAAACGCTTTAAACGGAATTGACGATAAGTATGTAAGGGAAGCAGACCCGTCGACAAATAGAAAGCTCGGCACGCGCGCGCTTGCGGGCATTCTTGCCGCATCCTTTTCCTTTTTAGCCGTATTTAATCTGTGGCTCTTTTTGCCGCGTGCCAACAAGGCACCCAGCGTTGCCAAATACGCGGACAGCGAATATTACGGCGTGATCGAAAAGATCAATCTTTATCAGCACAAAAGAAAAAAAACCTATAAAAACAACTTTAATATGCTTTGGAGCAAGGCAGAGAATTTTGCCCAAAACTTTGCACCAACGCTTGACGGCAGCGATATGAGCGGAGCCGCAGGCGGCTCGGCAAACGGAAGCGGCGCAGGTCGCTACGAGGAGGTTACCGATAACCAGACCGACGGCGTTATTGAGGCAGACCGCATCAAAAGGAGCGACACGCATATCTATCACCTTGCGGGAAGCACGCTTTCCGTCTATTCCATCAACGGCGATGCCAGCGAAAAGGTCGGCACCTTTGATCTTTCCACGCTGTCACACCTTGCTGGCAACACCTCTTACCACGGGCTTTGGGAGTTTTTCCTTTCCGCCGACTGTAAAACGGTAACCGTTATTGCCCCCTACTATAACTTTGAAGACAAGGAAGCCTTCGTTTCTCTCGTTTCCTTGAACGTCGAAAGCCCGAAGGCTATTACCGTAAAGGAGACGTTTTCCGTTAGCGGAAGCTACCTTTCCTCTCGAAAAACAGAGGACGGCATCCTTCTCTTTACCCGTTTTAGTATCAGGGGAAGCGTCGACTTTGATAAAAAGGAAACCTATCTTCCGAAGATCGAGCGTGGGGAAGTCACGGAGTTTCTCCCTGCCGAAAGCATTTTCTCTCCCGAGGAGCTTTCCACGCTTGCCTACACCGTAGTTTTGAAGGTCGGCGAGGACGGTTTATCCCTCGGCGGCGTTTCCGCCTTCCTTTCCTACTCCGAGGAGGTCTACGTCTCCGAGGAGAACGTCTATGCCATCCGCACCTATAACGACGTAAGTGAGGACGGCGGCATCCGTTTCTCCAAGGCGAAAAGCGAGATCTCTTATCTCTCTTACCGCGACGGCTTCTCCCACAAGGGAAGCTTCACGGTGGACGGCAGAGTCCTTAACCGCTACTCGCTCGACGAGTACGAAGGAACGCTTCGCGTCTTTACCACCCTCAGCGAAAGCCGTGTCTTAGTAAAAGAGGACGGCGTAGGGAATAACGCCTCTGTCGGTGCTTCCGTAATAGGAGGCGGAACGAATGCCGCTCTGTACCTTGTAAGCCTTGCCGATCATTCTCTCAAAGGCAAGGTCGAGCGCTTCGCACCCGACGGCGAGTCGGTAAGATCTGCCCGCTTCGACGGCGTAAACGCCTATGCTTGCACGTCTATTGAAATGAAGGACCCCGTGTTCTTCTTCGATCTTTCCGACCCCGAGAATATTACCTACAAGGAAACGGGAACCATCGAGGGCTTTTCCACCTCGCTCGTCGATTTCGGCGAGGACACGCTTTTGGGTATTGGCGTTGGTGGCTGGAACAGCGTAAAGCTTGAAATATACACCGAGGGCGAAAACGGTGTGATCCCGCTTTCTGCCTACGAGATCGAGCGCGCGGGCTATTCCTCCGAGTACAAGGCGTATTATATCGATAGGGAAAACCGCCTCGTCGGTCTTGGCATCGTTGAGTGGCAATCGGGAGAAAGCTATTATCTCGTTCTTCTTTTTGACGGCTACGAGCTTCGTGAGCTTGCAAAGCTTCCCATTAAGGGTGACTACGACGCTATGCGCGGCGTTTATATCAACGGATACTTCTACGCCTTCGGAAGCGAAAACTATGCCGTGGAAAAAATTGCCGATTAAACGAAGGGACTGTCGCAAAATGCGACAGTCTTTTCTATTGACATTTCAAGCGCGGAGTGTTACAATAAACTAAAATAAAAATAAGGATGACACGTATGCAAAACAAGCCGTCAAAGGAGAGTCTGCGCGCCTATTTCAAGTTGCACCGAGAGGAAATGCTCGCCGATCTTTTCTTACTTGCCCGTATTCCCTCGGTTCGCACAGAGGGCGTTCCCTCTATGCCTTTTGGCAAAAGCTGCTATAAGGCGCTCGCGTGCGCCGAGGCACTCTTTAAAAGAGAGGGCTTTGCCACGAAAATGGATAAAGAGGGGCGTTATGCACTTGCCTTTTACGGTGAGGGAAGCATAGGCGAAAGCGTTGGCGTCTTTGCGCATACCGACGTTGTTCCTGTGGGCGACGGTTGGCTTTATACCGAGCCGTTTTCCCCCGTTGTTTCTAACGGCTGTGCCATCGGTCGCGGCGTGGAGGATAACAAGGCAGGTGTCGTTCTCGCACTTTGGGCGCTTAAATATATGAAGGAAAACGGCATTACGACCCAAAGACCCATCACCGTCTTTCTCGGTGCCGCTGAGGAAAGCGGAATGGAGGATATCTTATCCTTCAAGGAAAACGAGGAAATGCCCTTTGCTTCTCTCGTGCCTGACGGCGGTTATCCCGCTTGCTACGGCGAAAAGGGAATCGCCCGCGCCTTTTTTACGGCAAAGACCCCCTTTGCCGATGTTCTTGACGTCGAGGGCGGCGACGCCTTCAACGTCGTGCTTGACGCGGTGTCGCTTTCCTTAGCCTACACAAGGGAGAGGGAAGAGGCACTCACCTCTTTTCTTTCCTCCTGCCCCGATATAAAGGTAGAAAAAGAGGGCGATCGTCTTCTTTTGAAGGCTAAGGGCACGAGCGCCCACGCCAGCATGCCCGACGGCTCGAAAAACGCCGCACACACTCTCTTTTGCGCCTTGAGTGATTGCCCCACGATCGCGCTTGAAGATAGAGAAATCCTTAAAAACGCCGCGCGAGTCTTAGAAAAGACCGACGGAAGCGTGGCGGGCTTAAACAAGGAAGAAAAGGAGTTTTCTCCCTTAACGATGGCAAACGGCATCGTTAAAACCGAGGAAGGAAGGCTGGCTTTTAGCTTAGACATCCGTTACGGCATAGCCGTTGGAGAGGAGGAGCTGGAGAAAAAGCTCGCTCTCGCTGCCGAGAAGCACGGCTTTTTGCTTTCGCTGGTCGAAAACAAGGCAGGCTTTTTGTGCGATAAAGGCGGCGAGGCGCTCCTTGCCATTTTGGACGCTTGTGAGGCGTTTAGCGGCACTCGCCCTGAGCCCTTCACGATGGGCGGCGGCACCTACGCGCGCTATCTTCAAAATGCGTACAGCGTTGCCACTTCCGTTCCCTACGTTGCCGACCCCTTCTATGCTCCGGAAGGTCACGGCGGTGCGCATCAGGCGGATGAGCATCTGCCGATAGATGCTTTTTTGGAAAATAGCGCGCTTGTAACGGACATTCTTTTGCGTCTTTCTTCCCTATAACGAATTTCGTCAAATTTCACAAAACTTTCATATATCGGAGCAGTTTTTGAAAAAAACTTGCGTTTTTCCAAATAATGTAGTATAATACAAGGTACTATGAATTTTCCTTGAAAGGAATTGCGATGAACATTATTATCGTAGGGTGCGGCAAGGTCGGTGAGACCTTGGCGTGCGAGCTGACCAAAGAGGGTAACAATATTACCGTTGTGGACAGAGCGCCCGAAACCGTTGAGCGCCTTTGCGCGAAGTATGACGTTAAGGGCGTTGTCGGCAACGGCGCAACGACCGACGTGCAAAGTGAGGCGGGCATTGATAGTGCCGACCTTTTCATTGCCGTGACGGGATCGGACGAGCTCAATCTTCTTTGCTGTATGATCGCCAACAAGCGCGGAAGCTGTCAAACGGTTGCGCGCGTCAAGAGCCCCGATTACAGCAACGAGACGGCATACCTTAAGGATGAGATAGGTCTTGCCCTGGTCATCAATCCCGAAAAGGCGGTTGCGGAGGAGATCGCGCGCTTGCTTCGTTTCCCCTCTGCCATCAATATCGATACCTTTGCGGGCGGCAGAGTGGAGCTTGTCACCTTCCGTCTGCCCGAGGATAGCCCCCTTGTCGGTCTTTCGGTCAAGGACGTTATTGCGCGCTTCCGTGCCGACGTTCTGATCTGTACCGTTGAGCGAGGCGACGAGGCACTGATTGCAAACGGTGATCTCGTTTTTGCGGCGAAGGACACGATCTCGCTTATTGCCTCTCACCAAAATGCAAACGATTTCTTTTCAAAAATCAAATATAAGACACACGCTGTGCGCGACGTTATCCTCGTTGGCGGCGGAGAGATCACCTCGTATCTGACGAAGATCCTTCTTGATGAGGGAGTTTCGGTCAAGATCATAGCCGAGGACCGTTCTGTTTGCAGCCGTCTTGCCGAGCAAT
>JAZOSE010000114.1:0-3619 GCA_045656965.1 Eubacteriales bacterium | reverse complement strand
GTCAGCTCCAGCGCGGCGGTGGCGGAGTTGAGGCATACCGCGCGCGCGGCGCGGGTATAGAGCGCAAGCTCGCCTTCCAGCTGCTTTACGCGAGGACCTGTGGTGATCCAGCCGCTGCGGAGCGCATCCACAACCTCATGTATTTCAAGCTCGGTGACGTGGGGGGGAGAAAATTTAACGAACATACCGGTTTTCCTTTCGTTTTTGGTCGATTTTACGGCAATCTTGTAGTATTATACGCGCGTGCGCTTGCACGCGCTTTAAAAAAATAATAATATTTTATACATTATATCATATAAATAAGTCATTGTCAAGGGGCGAATTTTTGTGCGAAAGTGCATAAAAAGTCTTGTTTTTTTGAAAAAAGTGTGTTACCATAGAAAAAAGGACTTTAAAAGAGGTGAGAGTACCCGTGGCACAGACCATCAGATACGACAACGGAATATATGAGGGCGACGTCGTCGATGGGAAAAGACACGGTAAAGGGCTCTACCGCTTTAGCGACGGCTCCTCCTACGAGGGCGACTTCGTTGAGGGCAGGCGCACGGGAAAGGGCATTTTCCGCTGGGCGGACGGTACCTCCTACGAGGGCGACTTCGTCGAGGACAGGCGCACGGGAAAGGGCGTGTTCATCTGGCCGAGCGGCAATCGCTACGAGGGCGATTTCGTAAACGGCAAGAAAACGGGCGAGGGCGTCTTTCTTTGGGCAAACGGCAACCGCTACGACGGCGCGTTTCTTGACGGCGCGCGCACGGGGCTTGGCATTTTCACCTGGGCAAGCGGTGAGCGCTGCACGGGAAGCTTTGTTCGCGGACTCCGCGAGGGCGTATGCACCGTATCCTATCCCGACGGGAGCGTTTTTATCGGCGCGTACGAGCATGACCGCCGTCACGGCGAGGGGCTCTTTATTGACAAAAACGGAAAAAGCGAAAAGCAATACTGGGAAAACGGAGAGCTGAAGCGCTCCTTCGTAATATTTGAAATCTGATAACGAAAAGGAAGGGAGACAAAACGGTGAAAAAGAACGCATGGATCGCGTTGTTCGTTTCTCTTGCGGTAATCGTCATCGCGCTTGCCATTTTCCTCATCGTGCGTGAAAGAGACGGCAAGGGCGCAACGAGTGACTCGGGTGACAAGGGTGGCACCTCGCAGGTGGGCGGCACGACCGACAAAAAGCCGGAGATCGGCGACAACGAGGTCAACATCGACGACCTCTTTAAGTAAAGACAAAAGGAAAAAGAGCGAACCGACAAGGTTCGCTCTTTTTTTCATAAATCAAATTTTTCTTTGCTTTTCTCTATCGTTTTGCTAACGGGCGGTTTTCTTTTTATTTGTTGGTGTCGACCAGCGGCATATAAGCGCGAAGGTAGTCGATGCCCGAGGCAACCGTCGTGATCGCCATAAGACCCATAGCGATATAGGAGATGAGGCGGTTTGCAAGGAAGGGAACGAGGTTGCCGAAAATGGGGTCGAGAAGGATGAGAAGCACCGCGGCAATCTGCGTGACGGTCTTCATTTTACCGAAGAAGGAGGCGGCGATGACCACGCCGCTTTTGCCTGCCACGACGAGGCGAAGCGAGGTGATGGCAAGCTCGCGCAGCATAACGAGGGCGGCAACCCAAACAAAGACGGGTGCGATGGCGGTATCCACCGTCAAGATGGTCACGCACGCGCCAAAGACCATAAACTTGTCGGCAAGCGGATCGATAAACTTGCCAAAGTCGGTGACGAGGTTGTATTTTCTTGCGATATTGCCGTCGAGAAAATCGGTAAAGGAGGCAAGCGCGAAGAAAAAGGCGGGCACGATCTGACCCCAAACGGCGACATCCTTCATAAAAAGGGCAGACGCCATAAAGAAGGGCACAAGAAGCACGCGGATAAGCGAAAGAGTGTTCGGAATGTTCAGCTTTTTAGACATAAGGGTCTCCTTTCTTACTCGGCAAGCACGCCGACGAGGTCGTAGTCAAGCGCCTCGGTGATCTTGATTTTTACGAAGGTGCCGTCCTTAACGCGTTTTTTCGCGGTAAAGTAAATTTTTCCGTCCACGTCGGGTGCGTCGGCGGCAGAGCGACCGTAGTACGCCTCGGCAACGGGGTCGTACCCCTCGGTAAGAACGGTGACGGTCTTGCCGACCTTTTCCTTTTGCAGCTCGGCGGAAATATCGAGCTGGATCTCCATTAAGGCATTATAGCGAGCGGTCTTGGTCTCTTCGTCGATCTGACCGTCGAAGGTGGCGGCGGGGGTGTCCTCCTCGGGAGAAAAGGTGAAGGCGCCGAAGCGGTCAAAGCGCGTTTCCTTTATAAAGGCGCAAAGCTCCTCGAAGTCCTCCTCGCTCTCGCCGGGGAAGCCGACCATTGCGGTGGTGCGAAGGGTGATGCCCGGCACCTCGCGGCGCAGGCGCGCAATCGCGTCACGCACCGTCTTTCCGTCGCCGTGGCGGTTCATCGCCTTGAGCATTTTATCGGAAATATGCTGGACGGGGACATCCATATAGGGAACGAGGCGCTCGTTTTCCCGAAGCTCCCTTACAAGCTCGTCGGTGATCTTGTCGGGGTAGCAGTAAAGAAGGCGGATCCACGGAATTTTCGTTTCCTCGGTGATGGCGCGCACGAGGGCGGCAAGGCGGTATTCACCGTAAATATCCAGCCCATAGCGCGTCGTGTCCTGCGCGATGAGGTTTAACTCCTTGACGCCGAGGGCTTCAAGGTCCTTCGCTTCCTTGACGATGTCCTCAATGGGACGGGAGCGGAGCCTTCCGCGAATGAGGGGGATCGCGCAATAGCTGCAACGGTTGTCACAGCCCTCCGCGATCTTTAAGTAGGCGGTATATTCGGGGGTGGTCAACACGCGGTCGCCACCGAGAGGGGAGGCTTCCTTATCCAAAAAAGAGGTGTATTTTTCGCCCTTCAAGGCGGCGTCCACCGCCTCGGTGATCTTTTCAAGCGAGCCAACACCGAGAAGCGCGTCGACCTCGGGCATTTCTTCAAGGATCTGCTCTCGGTAGCGTTCGGCAAGACAGCCCGTACAGATGATCGCGCGAAGCGAGCCGTTTTCCTTCAGCCACGCAAGGTCGAGGATGTTTTCAATGGATTCCTGCTTGGCACTTTCGATAAAGCCGCAGGTGTTTAAGACCACCGCGTCAGCCTCGGAGGGCTCGGGGGTGATCTCGTATCCCGCCTTGACGAGGTGCGCAAGCATAATTTCCGTATCGGTCAGGTTTTTTGAGCAACCGAGGGATACAAAGCTGATCTTCATAGTTTTTTCTCCGAAAAAGTGGTGAGTGATGCGCGTGCATCAGAAAAGCCGACCGTGAGCTTCCGGTCACTAAGAGCGCCTTGCGCTCTTTTCGTCACTAAAGAAATGCGTGCATTTCTTTTTCGTCACTAATCACTTTCTTATTTTAAGAATTTTGCGATGCGCGGTCTTATGCGCAGGCTGTAATAGGTGATAAGGCGCGAGAGCGCGAGGTCGTAAAGAATGAAAACGGCACTCGCAAGGGCAATAAACACCCACATAAGCCAGCCGTTCAGCACCTCGTCGGGAAGCATCAGAACGAATTTTCCAAGCACGATATAAGCGGTGAGAATGACGGCGCAAAGTCGGAGGCCAAGCGGTCTTA
>JAZOSE010000113.1:0-16237 GCA_045656965.1 Eubacteriales bacterium | reverse complement strand
TGGTGGAGCATAGGGGATTCGAACCCCTGACCCCAACACTGCCAGTGTTGTGCGCTCCCAACTGCGCTAATGCCCCAAGCGAAATTATTGTAACATATACGAAGCTTCTTGTCAAGTATTTTTATTTTATTCTTGGAATCTTTTGCGGATATTCCCTGTTTTCCTTGACAAACAGCAACTCAAATGCTATAATGAAGATGCAAACAAATTTGCTTTAAAGGGAGAATTTTACTATGAAATTAAGCTTTGAGGATATTAAGTCCATCACCGTCGGCGCGGTGCGCGTTTGGCAAGAGGAAGGCGTCACACGCTTTTCTAAAATGACCGAGGGACAGCTCGCCGCATTTAAGGCACTTTCGGACGCGCTCTTTGGCACAGCGTCGGCAACAACGGGCATCCGACTTGACTTTGTGACGAACTCGACCGCTTTCACCTTCGTTCCCGCCGATGCCGGCAAATATGAAATTAAGATTGACGGCGTTTTAAGAGAAAGAATTGAGGCAGAAGCCGGAAAAGAATACACCTTTGCCATCGGCAACGGCAAAGAGGAGCATCGCGTTTTTCTCTCCCTTCCCTCACACGACAGCCATGGGGGCATAATCTCCGTATCGCTTGACGACGGTGCTACTCTTCGCCGCGCCAACTTTGACACCAAAATGCTTTTCATCGGCGACTCTATCACCCAGGGCTGGAACTCGCATTTTGACACTCTTTCTTATGCTTACCAAGTGAGCGATTACTTCAACGCCGATAGCATCATTCAAGGCGTGGGAGGCGCATTCTTTGATAAAACAACGCTTGAAAAGCTTGATTTTGACCCTGATACCGTTATCTTTGCCTACGGTACGAACGACTCCTTCCGCATCAAAACACTTGACGAATTTGGAGAGTTGGTGCATTACTGCTTAGCGAAGGTCAAAGAATTCTATCCCCGCGCAAAAATGTACGTCATCACGCCCATTTGGCGCACAGACTTTGACGAGCCGAAGCACTACGGACATATTAAGCTCGTTGGCGAACGCATTGAGGAAGAAGCAAAGAAGCTTGAGCTTAGCGTGATCGACGGTCTCTCTTTGATTCCGCCCTTCGAGAAATTTATGGCAGATAGCATACATCCCAACGACCTTGGCTTTAGCGTTTACGCACACAACCTCATCAAGGCGCTTGAAAAATAACCTATTGCATAGAAAAATCCGATTTTCAAAACGAAAATCGGATTTTTGTTTTATTCCTTGCCGCTCCAGCAATACGTGCAAACCTTTTCCTCAGGCAGACCGATGGACTCGATCACATCGTCAAGACGGTGATAGCGAAGCGTGGTAAAATGCAACTGCTTGCAAATAGCATCAAGCATATTCTTGTACTTTTCGCCATCAGGCTTCGCGTATTCAAGGAGAGTTTCACGGTCTGGCTCCTTCCCTTCAAGCTCGGTGATCACACTGCGTGTGATAAGATCCATTTCGGAGGAGGAACGCGAGAAATTAAGATAACGGCAATTAAAGAGGAGCGGAGGACAGCCCACGCGGATATGGACCTCCTTAGCACCGCTTTCATATAAGAACTCTGTCGTTTCACGAAGCTGCGTGCCACGCACGATAGAGTCATCGATCAAAAGAAGGCTCTTTCCCTCAATCAACTCGTGAACGGGAATCAGCTTCATTTTAGCGATCATTTTGCGCTTGCTCTGATTAGGCGGCATAAAGGAGCGCGGCCAGGTGGGCGTGTACTTAATAAAGGGGCGCGCATACGGAATGCCCGATTCGCTGGCATAACCAATGGCGTGAGCAATGCCCGAGTCGGGAATGCCCGCAACAATATCGGGCTTTACGTTGTCGCGCTTAGCAAGAAGCCTTCCGCACTTATAACGCGTTTGCTCCACGCTAATTCCCTCGTAAGAGGAGGAGGGATATCCGTAGTAGATCCAAAGAAATGCACAGATCTTCATTTTCTCGCTCGGATCAACAAGAGTCTTTACAGCGTCGGGCGTGATAACCACGACCTCGCCGGGAGCAAGCTCCTTATAATCCTTGTAACCAAGATTAAGATAAGCAAAGCACTCGAAGCTTGCACAGAAGCCGCCCTTCTTTTTACCAATGGCAATCGGCGTTCTTCCGTATTTATCGCGGGCGGCATAAACGCCGACGGGCGTTAAGATCAGCATGCTGAGCGAGCCGTCGATCAGCTCTTGGGCATAACGGATACCGTCAATAAAGTTTTCCTTTTGGTTGATGATAGCAGCAACAAGCTCGGTGGGATTGATCTCACCGTTACGCATCTGAAAGAAGTGAACGTTATCCTTCATAATGCGCTCTACGATCTCTTCGGCGTTGTTGATCTTTCCCGTTGTGGTAATGGCAAAGGAGCCGTGATGGGAGCAGACGAGCATGGGCTGAGCCTCATAGTCGGAAATACAGCCGATGCCGAGCTTTCCCTTCATAGAGTTGGACTCGGAAGCAAACTTGGTGCGAAAAGGGGCGTTCTCTATATTATGAATGGCTCTATCAAAGCCATTTTCTTCGCTATACACCGCCATACCGGCACGGCGCGTGCCCAAATGCGAATGATAATCTGTTCCGAAGAACAGATCAAAAACGCAGTCATCCTTTGATGCAACACCAAAAAAACCACTCATATTGCGTTCCTCTTTCTGAAGATTTCTAAAATATTTTTAAGCAGACAACGGTTTTCCATTTTCCGCATTCGTCGTAAAGTCAAATCACCGCCTATCCATACGGACGACGGTGATTTCTGAAAGCTTACTTATACTTGCGCTTTCTTGCAGCCTCGGACTTCTTCTTGCGCTTTACGCTGGGCTTCTCGTAGCACTCTCTCTTGCGGAGCTCTGCAAGAACACCGGACTTAGCGCACTGACGCTTAAAGCGACGAAGAGCACTGTCCAAAGACTCGTTTTCTTTTACTCTGATTTCTGCCATCTAATATCCCTCCCCTCAAGTGGAGATATGACTATCTCTGTATAACGGAACTATTATAAATGATTTTCCGCGTTTTGTCAAGGGTAAAAACCTTATTTTTCAAATATTTTTTACTTTTTTCTCGCAAGATACTCGTTTGCCGCGGTCAAAGTATTATAAAGAAGCATGGTTACCGTCATAGGACCAACGCCACCCGGCACGGGTGTGATGGCGTAAGCCTTCTTTTCAACGGCATCAAAATCCACGTCGCCCGCGAGCGTTCCGTCATCAAGGCGGTTGATACCAACGTCGATCACCGTTGCTCCCTCCTTGACCATATCCGCCGTTACGAATTTAGCTCTGCCGATGGCGGCAACGAGAATGTCCGCCTCGCGCGTGATCTCGGAAAGGTTCTTGGTGCGGGAATGACAAACGGTAACCGTACCGTTTCTTTCAAGAAGCAGCAGAGCCTGCGGCTTGCCTACGATATTACTGCGCCCGATCACAACACAGCGCTTCCCTTCCACCTCGATGCCATAGCGGTCAAGAAGTGCCATAACGCCGGCGGGCGTGCAAGGGAGAAAATGATAGTTGCCCGTCATGATCTTTCCAACGTTCTCGGCATGGAAGGCGTCAACGTCCTTTAAGGGAGAAATGGTAGCGATCACACGCTCCTCGGAGATCTGCTTCGGAAGCGGAAGCTGCACAAGGATGCCGTGGAGCGATTCGTCCTCGTTTAATTTCTTGATCAGCGAAAGAAGCTCTTCCTCGGTGGTTTCCTCGGGGAGACGGAAGGTTTTTGACAAAATACCAACGGCGGCGCAAGCATTTTCCTTATTGCGCACGTAAACCGCAGAGGCAGGATTGTTTCCTACAATGACAACGGCAAGTCCGGGAGCAAAGCCGTTTTTCTCTACGAATACGTCTATTTTTTCTTTTAGTTCCGCCTTTAAAGCGGCGGAGGTCTCTTTTCCGTCTATACGAATAGCCATAGCTTATTTCTCCTCCTTTTTGATGGGCTTAAAGCACATATCTGTTTTAGTAACAAGGTGGTAAATGAGAAGCGAAGCTCCCACAAGGAAGCAAACAGCACCCACCACCTGCGAAATACGGAAGGGTCCAACGTAGAGGCTATCGGTGCGAAGTCCCTCAATGAACATTCTTCCGAAGCCGTACCAGGCAAAGACCATTAAAAAGATCTGCCCGTCATACTGCTTGTGGGTCTTGTCCTTTTTGATGCCGTAGAAAAGATTGATAAGAACGAAGCCAAGCGTGTTCCAAAGTGACTCGTAGAGGAAGGTGGGATGAACGTACGACCACTCGCCGAAGCGAAGAATGCCCATGCGCCATGGAAGCGTGGTTTCCGTGCCGTATGCCTCTACGTTAAAGAAGTTGCCCCATCTGCCAAGAATCTGTCCGATCAAAACGGCGGGAGTGATCATATCGGCAAGCTTAAAGAAGGAAAGCTTTTTTATATGCGCTGTTACAAGCACGGCAATGGCGCCTGCAATAATTCCGCCGTATATGGCGAGGCCGCCCTCCCAAATAGCAAAGATCTCCCAAAAGCTATCAAAATGATCAAGAGAGGTCAAAACGAAGTAAAGTCGCGCACCCAAAATTCCGCACGGAACGGTAACAAGGGCAATATCAAGAATATCATCCGTCTTGATATCGTTTTGCTTTGCGCGCCACATAACGTACAAGACGGCAAGCACGATGCCTAAGGTGATAATAATACCATACCAAGCAATCGGTCGGCCAAAAAGACGAAACGCTACGCGATTGATCTGAAAAGGATCGATGCCAAGACCGGGAAAGGAAATTGTATTCATTTTCTTCTCCTTCTTTACGCCTCGCTCGGCTTTATTAACACACGAACGAGATGCTTGTTTTTAAAATAAGTATCCGCTAAAAGCTGTATCTCTTCAAAGCTTACGGAGCGTATCGCTTCTCCAGCGTCCCAAAGTGTAAGCCCGTGAATAGCAGCATCGGTTAAATTATACGCGATATCCTCGGTGCTGTCAAGTGTTTTAATATTCTCGGCATAAAGCGCGCGCTTTACACGGTTAAAATCGCTTATATCGAGCATTTCACTCGAAATACTTGACATATAGGACTCGATCGCCTCAAAAACCTCATTCGGAAGATCGCTTTCCGCAAAGATCACGGTGTGCGCACAGCTGTCGAGCCACTCGTATACAGGCGAAAAGGAATCTGTGATAAGACCGCGGCGGTAAAGGTCGTTATAAAAAGCCGACGAGCGAGAAAAGAAAAGCTTTAAAAGGATATGGACAGCATACGCGTGCCGTTGCTTTTCTTTGGTGCTTAAACCGTTGATTTCGTCTTTAAAGGAAACGGAAAGAAGAGGCTTTGCGACCTGCATAGAAAATTCCGTATATTCCTTGCCTACCTCACTCTGCTCCTCGGGATAGCTCCTTTCCACTTCAAGGGGGGCTTTTTTCTCAGTGCCGAAGAACTCATCCAAAATCCCTTCGACGCGCTCAATTTCCACGTTGCCGACTACGGTCAAAACCATATTCGACGGGTGATAAAAGGTATTGTAGCATCGGTATAATACCTCGGGCGTTATGTGAGAGATCGTCTCCTTCGTTCCCGCGATATTCACACGAATATTATGGGTCGAATAAAGCCCTTCAAGCGTTGCCTGATTCAATCGGCTGTACGGCATATCGTCGTACATATCAATCTCCTGCCCGATAATACCCATCTCTTTTTTTACGTTTTGCTCTGTGAAATATGGGCGCATAACAAAGGAGATCAGTTCCTTTAACGGCTCGTAAACAGACGCTGTCGTGGAAAAAAGGTAACACGTTAATTCGTTGGAGGTAAAGGCGTTTGCAGAAGCTCCCAAAGCGGCAAAGCGCTCAAAAACGTCGCTTCCGTCCTCCTCTTCAAAGAGCTTATGCTCTAAGAAGTGCGCCACACCGTCAGGAACGGTAAGCCACTCCTCGCCTGTAAGGCGAAATGTTCTTTCCAGCGAGCCGTAGCGCGCTCCGAACATGGCGTATGAGGTGGTAAGCCTTTTGGGGTACACGTAAACCGCAACTCCGGAGGCGTGTGTAAACGAGGTGTAGGATT
Source organism: Eubacteriales bacterium (assembly GCA_045656965.1). Classification (GTDB taxonomy): domain Bacteria; phylum Bacillota; class Clostridia; order Oscillospirales; family CAG-272; genus UBA1740. The sequence continues at coordinate 10,226 of JAZOSE010000113.1, read as the reverse complement.
CACCGGAAACTTCATCCTTTAAAACAGAGCAGTTATTCATCGGCAGACACCCCCTTTGCAGTTCCTTCAAGGAAGTAAACGGTATCAAGGGAAAGCGTGCTGGCAACCCGCATAAGATCCTCCTTGGTGACCTGATCCAGCCTTTCAATATAGTCGTTAGGAAAATAACTCGACTCGCGCAACGCTTGTGTAAGCATAAAGCGCTCCACGCTGTAGGGGCTATCGTCGATCGAGCGCAGATAGTCAGAAAGCGATGCCTTGGCACAGAGAAGCTCCTTATCGGTGATATTGCCCTCGGCAATCTCGCTTAACTGTTGAAGGATCTCCTTCTCCGCCGCTGCGGCGCTTTCATTTTCAACACCCGAGGAAACGAACAGAACGCTCTTATCAAGATCGCACATGGTAGAGCAATAATAACAAAGCGAAAGCTTTTCACGAACGTTCATAAAAAGCTTGGAGACGGGAGAGGAGCCGTATACGGCGTCGAGAAGATAGAGTGCAAAAAAGTCTTTATCGCTTGCAATCGTGGGAGCTCTAAATCCCATAACCAGCTTTCCCTGCACCGCATCGGCACTTTCTGTAACGCGTTTGACTCCGTTGACAGAAGGGCGAATCTCTGTGTGAGAGGAGAATGCCTTGCGCGGCGCAAATCCCTTAAAAAGATGCTCTGTGCGCGCAAAAACCGATGAAAAGGACTCTTTTCCAATATAAAAGATCTCTATGGGCGCGTTATCTAACCAATCTCTGTACGCAGAGTAAAGCTCTGCGGGGGTAACACTCTCCACGACCTCGCGGCTTCCGTCAATAGAAAAACGATACGCCTCGTTCTCAAACATAATTTCGCGGCACCTTTGCATAGCATAAGCGCCTTTATTATTGATTTTAGAAAGAATGCGGTCAAGAAGGGCTTTCTTTTCTCTTTCTACCGTTTCCTCTAGGAACACCCCGTCCCTAAGAAGCGGCTCAAGGAGCAACGATGCGAAAAAGGAAACAGACTCCGTTGCAATATCGGTCCCGTCAAAAGCGAACCGGTTATCAAGAGCAGAAAGAGAGACGAAAAACGCCTGTGATTCGGCAATCTTCGTAACACCCGACACAACGTGCGAGGAATAAAGCTCCTCTGCTCTTTTTACAATCTGCTCTTGCGAGGGATAGGCAGCACTTCCCTTTTTTAAAACCTTAGAAAGAAGGGTGGCAAGAGGCGCGCTTTTTTCTCCCAAGGGGGCAAGAAAATACGCCGTATAAGTATTGGTAGTAAATTTTTCGGTGGGAAAATAGTGCAAGCGAATTCCCGCCTTGATATATGCAGATCTTTTGTTCATTTTTTATCTACCCGTTTTCTAAAAAGTACACCCCCGTTAAGGGGGTGTGGCTTAAAGAGGCTGTCTGCCCTCAATAGCGCGATGAAGCGTTACCTCATCGGCATATTCAAGATCACCGCCCACAGGTAAGCCGTAGGCAAGCCTCGAAATTTTAATATCAAAGGGACGAAGCATTTTGGCGAGATATGAAGCCGTTGCCTCTCCCTCAACCGTTGGATTGGTGGCGATCAAGATCTCCTCCACGTCTTCGTTGGAAAGGCGAGCAAAAAGCTCTCTGATATGAAGCTGATCGGGACCGATACCCTTCATAGGTGAAAGAACACCGCCAAGAACGTGATACGTACCGCGATACTCGCGAATACGCTCAAACGCCATAACGTCCTTTGCGGATTCCACAACGCAGATCATTCGCCCATCACGCTCGGGGTCGGAGCAAACAGGGCAAAGATCGGCAAGCGATATATTGCAGCATTTCGGACAAATATGAATGTTGCTTTTCGCGTTCGTGATTGCCTCGGCAAATTCCTTGGCATCGCCGTCGCTAAAATTCAGGACCGCGAAGGCAAGGCGCGCCGCCGTTTTGCTTCCGATTCCGGGAAGCTTACGAAAAGCGTCGATCAGCTGTTGCAGCGGAAGTACGTACTCACTCATATCAGAACATTCCGGGCAAGCCCATCTGACCCGAAATTTTAGCCATCTCCGCCTCGGAGGTAGCGTCAACCTTCTTGATAGCCTCATTGATAGCGGCGATCAAAATATCGGAGAGCGTTTCCACGTCGTCGGGGTCAACGATCTCGGGAGTGATGTCCAGCGAAAGGATCTCTCTTTTACCGTTGATCTTTACGGTAACGGCGCCACCGCCTGCGGAGATCTCATATTCACGCGTTTCAAGCTCTGCTTGCGTTGCCTGCATATCCTCTTGCATCTTCTGCGCCTTTTTGAGCATATCTGCCATATTTCCGGGCATACCGCCGTTTTGGGGAATTCTAACCTTCATAAGTATTTTTTCCTTTCACCTTTAAGTGTCTTCATCGTTAATTTGTTTTTCAAGCTCGGTGGCAAGCTTATATGCCGCCGTTTTTTTGGCGGTCAGGATCTCAAAGGGCTCGTTGAGAATATTTCTTCCCTCGTATTCTGAGATCGCAGACTTTAAATCAAGCAAGACGTCGGGGCGATTGATGATATTGGCAACAAAATCGCTCATCACCTGGATCATAAAGCCCTTAGAGGCGGAACGGTATCCCTTTGTCTTGGTGATAAATCCGGCGATGGAGGGCTTTCTTTCCGCCATGCGCTCGGCAAGCTCCTGCCAATAGGACAAAAGCCGATATGCGTCGCCGTCAGAGGTCTTGGCGGGCTCCGCCTTTACGTCGGTCGATTTGGGAGCAGGCGCGGGAGCCTTCAACGCTTCCTCTGCTTCCTCGGGAGTGACCTCCTTGATAGGAGCTGACTCAATAGGCTCTGTTCTTACGCCCATTTTCAAGCGAGAGATCTCCTCTTCAAGCTTACCGATGCGAGCGAGCAACGCCTCGTTAGACGCGGCGAGATAAGGCTCACACATACGTGTGAGGGTGATCTCTGCGGTGCTTCGCTTGGTAAAGCCGACTCTTTGCATAGCGTAAAGCGCATCTTCAAGGAGCTTAGTGTGATAAACCAAGGTCTCCATTTTAAAGAGCGCGCTGAGAGGTTTAAGGGATTCGTACTCGCTTTCAGTCAGATCAAGGTATTCCTTGAAGGTTTTGCAGGTCTTTGCTACCATCATATCACGGTAGGTGTCGATAAGCTCCTGCCAGAATACCGTCAGGTCCTTAGATTCCATGACCAGCGAGGATATCATGCTGTAAATCGTGGCATGGTCCTTGCTCGCGATCGCTCGCACAAGATCAAACGACGCACTGCGGCTTCCAACGCCGAGAACGTTTATCGCGGTTTCTTCGTTTACAACGGATCCGTTCCCCGCGCAAAGCTCAAGCAGGCTGATGGCATCGCGCATGCCACCCTGCGCCATACGGGCGATCAAAACAGCACCTGACTCCTCGAGAGTGATGCCCTCGGCTTTGGCAATCGTTTGCATACGGCTAACCAGATGCTTAACGGACAATCTTCTGAAATCATAGCGCTGACAGCGCGAAATAATCGTGCTGGGAAGCTTTTGAAGCTCGGTGGTGGCAAGAATAAAGACCACGTGCGAGGGCGGCTCCTCCAGCGTTTTTAAGAGTGCGTTGAAGGCACTGGGCGAGAGCATATGCACCTCGTCGATGATATAAACGCGGTATTTGAGCGCTGCAGGGGCAAAAACGACCTCCTCCTTGATGTCGCGAACGTTGTCAACGCCGTTATTGCTTGCGGCGTCCATCTCGATCACGTCGGTGGCGATGCCCTCGTTAATGCTACGGCAAGCCTCGCACTCGTTGCAAGGATTTCCGTTTTTGGGATTTAAGCAATTGACCGCCTTTGCCATAATTTTTGCGCAGGTGGTCTTACCCGTACCGCGTGAGCCGCAAAAGAGGTAGGCGTGAGAAGCCTTTCCGTTGGCGATCTGATATTTTAAAACGTCCGTTACGTGCTCCTGGCCGCACACCGTATCAAAATCGACGGGGCGCCATTTGCGATATAATGCCTTATACAACTTGGCCTCTCCTTTCTAAAACAAAAGGGCGCTTGCGTGCTATGCGGCACACATCACGCCCCGTTCAGACGAAAGATAAGATCATACACCGAAAATTCGACAGTACCGTTACACGCGTTAACCGCGCTTGCTGCTCCAAACAGGCTGCCCTGCGGCACATCAGAAGCTCCGCTTAATGCTGCTTGGTTCCCCACCTGACATGGTTCACGGTTTCTGATTGCGCAAGACCCATTCTTCATCACAGAAAGACACGGCGCAGACCGCACAACGGTAAGCCTCCGAAACGGAATTCGACCCTGCTATAGCGGATTTCAGGTACAAGGCGCCGCTACTGCCCCGCTTAGTATGACCTTATCTATCGTCCGAACATTATTATTATAGCAGATGTAAAACAAATTTGCAAGAGAAAACGAATAAATTTTAATTTTATTTATAGTACGAATTATATTACGAGTCCACCGTTGGGAGAAAGGACCTGACCCGTGATAAAATCGCCGCCCTCCTCGGCAAGAAAGAGCGCGCAAAGCGCTACGTCCCTCGGCGTTCCCAAGCGCATAAGGGGGGTTTCCTCACGGATCGCGTTTTTATCCTCAGTGGAAAAATGCGCGTTCATATCCGTGTCGATCATGCCGGGGGCAATCGCGTTTACGGTGATGCCTGACGGGCCAAGCTCCTTGGCAAGCGCCTTTGTAAGACCGATCAGTGCCGCTTTGGTTGCGGAATAATGCACCTCGCACGAGGCACCGACCTCTCCCCACATAGAAGATATATTGATAATTTTTCCACTTTTTCGGGATATCATACGCGGCAGAAGAAGTCGAATGTATTTTTCAGGCGCTTTGAGATTGACCTTTAACATTCTTTCCCATTCCCCATCTGTCATATCGGTATAAAGACCAACAAAGGAAACGGCGGCGTTATTGATCAAAACGTCGACATCTCCCAGCTTCTGCTCTACAAAGGAAACCGCAGCAGCAATATCCTCCTCGGATGCGGAATCAGCACGCACGGGAATCGCACCAAGCTCGCTTGCAAGAGCAAGCGCCTTCTCTTCCGAGTGATAATACGAGAAAGCGACCAAATAGCCCTTGCTTGAAAAAAGGCGTACCATTTCGGCACCTATGCCGCGAGAGCCACCGTTTATAAATACTGTTTTTCTTGCGCTCATCGTGCGCCTCCTATATTTGATAAAAACATTATAGCAAAAGAAATATCCTCTGTCAAGCGGTTGCTTTTTATTTTCTCTCGTGTTATAATAGAAGAAAAGATGGAGGAGGTGAAAACGGTATGCTTTTATCGGTAGCAGAAACGGCGGCAGAAGTCGTTTCCCTGCGCGCTGAGTTTGTGCGCCTAGGCTTTTTTACCTATTCCGCCACGTTTGAAGATATGGTTGCCCTTGCACAAAAATATCCTTTAACCGATTTGATCGTTCGCGCCGTCAAGGTTACGGAGCTGCTGAAACAAAGAGTCGAGCACATTGTTTCCCTCTATCCTGAGCTTAACGTGTTTCTGCTCTCAGACAATACCTCTCACACTTTAAGCGCAAGAAGACAGCTTCCCTTCAAGACCGATGCTTACGAAATGCTTTTCCAAATCATGTATTACGGAAAACCATCGCCAAACTCCGCGCCCGCGTTTTACGAAAATCTGATGGTAAAGGGAATGCTCTTTAACACCTACCGCTCCCATATCAGAATATACGGTTGGCTGATTCCCTTTTCGCAGAGCGACGTGTTTCTTCTTCGCTATCTCGCTGAGATCTATCCCCGTCGCGCCTCCTGCGAGGAGCTTGCCGCGCTTTGCTTTTCATACGGTCAAGGAGCAAGTGAGAGTGCTGTAAGAAGTCGCATTTCCCGTATCAACGCGAAAGCTTCCGAGCATCTTCCCGCTTTGACTCGCCCCGTCGTTACTTACAAAAGAAACCAGGGCGGTTATCAAATAGATTTTTAAGTTTACTAATATAGACAACCTTCGCTCACATAGTATATCTGTGTGAGCTTTTTGTTTTTTTAGGAGGGGTCTATGCTTTTGGGCGTGCTTTCGTCGATATTTTCTCATTTTTTCTGTATGATACTTGGAATAGGAGGTCAGCAAAACTTCCCGCCGCCGTTGAGCGCCAAGGAGGAAACGGCACTTTTCATTAAAAAGAAGGAAGGAGATATGGACGCAAGGAACAAGCTGATCGAGCACAACCTTCGCCTCGTTGCCCACATCGTAAGAAAATATTACGCTTCTCACCCCGCGCAAGATGAGCTTGTTTCCGTTGGCTCGCTTGGACTGATCAAGGCAGTAGATACCTTTAGCGTGGAAAAAGGGGCAAAATTCGCCACGTATGCTTCAAAATGCATCCAAAACGAAATCCTGATGCTTTTCCGCTCTCAAAAAAAGCTATCCTATGAGGTTTCCATCAACGAAATGATCGATATTGATAAGGACGGAAACCCCTTAACGTACAGCGATATACTGTGTACGGAGGATACGAGCGCCGAGGATCTTGAATTGAAAATACATATAAGGAAAGCCATCGAATACATAAATACTCTGCTTGACGAGCGCGAGCGAGAGATCATCATATTAAGATACGGGCTCGGCAAGGAGATACCGAAAACACAGCACGAGGTTGCCGAGACACTTGGAATATCCCGCTCCTACGTTAGCAGAATTGAAAAAAAGGCGCTTCTGATTTTGCGGGAAAAATTCAAAGAAAGCAAATACGAGCCGTAAAAAATAAAAAAACTGCGGCGATGTATTTTTCAAGGAAAACAGTAAAAACTAAAGGAAACGGAGTCATTCCGTATGAAGAAAAAGGAGCAGTTACCGTGTTAATTTTAGATCGTATTGCACTTGCGCTCGTCATTATCGGCGCATTAAACTGGGGCAGTATTGGGCTTTTTGCATTTGACGCAGTAGCGTGGATCGGCGGCGGTCAGCTGGCGGTCTTCAGCCGCATCGTATATACTATTGTAGCTCTTGCAGGCATTTGGTGCATTTCCATGCTCTTCCGTCCCGCAGACGAACCCGTCGTAGGACGCGAATAAGCTCGGCGTGCGCGTCAAGGAGTCGCATTTTGCGGCTCCTTTTTTCTTTTTTCGTCATACAATGTAAGTGGGCGCATTTAAACTTTCCACATTTTGCATGATTAAATCCAAGAGAAATGAGGCAAGAATAACCGTGAGCAAGGCTTTACGAGAAAAAACCGGAAAAGCAAAAGGAGATGTGCCGATGAACATAAAAAGAGGGGATATTTATTACGCCGATCTCAGTCCCGTCGTAGGAAGCGAGCAAGGTGGCTTGCGCCCTGTTTTAATTGTGCAAAACGACGTTGGAAACCGTTACAGTCCCACGGTGATTGCCGCCGCTATAACCAGCCGAATGGGAAAAACGAGACTCCCTACGCATATTGATATCTATGCAAAGGAGGTTGGGCTTGCAAAGGATTCCGTGATTTTGCTTGAGCAAATACGCACGCTTGACAAGCGCCGCCTACGCGAAAAGATGGGACACCTTGAGGACAGCGTAATGCAAAGGGTAAATACCGCAATATCGGTAAGCTTCGGTCTTTCCGCTGATGAAGAACGCGATGCACGCGTTTATACCCATAAGGAAAGCATAGGTTAAATAAAAATTCACAAATACGTCCTTCTCTTCTCATTAAATCGTGTTAAAATAAGACGATTAAATACCGGGAAGGACGTTATGAAACTCAAAAAGAAATTTATAATAGACTCGCACGACGTGGATTTTAACGGTGTTGCACGCGCTTCCTCGCTGATACGCTATATGCAAGAGGCGGCAGAGGCACATCTTCGTGAGTGCGGAAGCTCCACGGACGCACTAAGAAAAAGCGGTCGCGCCTTTATCCTTTCCCGCTTTTCCGTCAACTTCTACGAAAGCGTGGGGCTATACGACGAAATTGAAGCACAAACGTGGGCAACCGAAAGCCGCGGCTTCTCCTTTGGGCGATGCTACCGCATTTTGCGCGGCAACACGGTTGTTGCAGAGGCAACCTCGGTTTGGGCGCTGATCGATATAGAAAGCAAGCATCCCTTGCGTGTTAGCAGCTTTGAGACTGACCTTTATCCCGAGGATATGCTCGCGCTCGACGTGCCGCCGCGCATTATATGTCCGGCAAGCGAGCTTATGCACCTGCGCGGCGAACACACGGTATCCTACCGCGAGCTTGACAGCAACGTGCATATGAACAACACCTATTATTCCGATATGCTGTGCGACACGATGGATATGCGCGGAAAACGCATTTTGCGCATGTCGATCAACTTTATAACCGAAGCGCGGCTTCACGACACCATAACGATCTATACCGCCGAAAAAAAGGACGATATTTTCTTTAAGACAGTACGTCCCGACGGTAAAACGAACATTGAAGCCCAGCTTATGCTGTGCGAAATATAAACCGATCCCCAAGGGTATCTTTTCTGTTCTTGAAAGCCGTTACCTCTCATATACTGAAATAAAGTAAAAGCAAGAGGTAATGAAATGAACGGATATCAGCCCGAGGGGATCTTTTCTCTTCACCAAGCGAGAACGGACGGCGCGCTTTCTCTGTCTTCTCTTGAATATGCCAAGGAGAAACGAAAGATTTTAGAGGCGCCTGTTCTTTTATGCGATAAGGATATGAATCTACACGTGGCATTAGGCGAGGGGATAGGTATTATACCAAAAAACGAGGTGGTATACCCTATTACCGCCGAGGACGTCAAGGATATTGCCATTCTGACACGTGTAGGAAAAACGGTATGCTTCCACGTAGAAAAGGTCGATATGCATAATGAAAAGCCCGTCGCGCTTCTTTCTCGAAGAAGCGCACAAAGGGAGTGCTACGAAAAAAAGGTCGCAACACTTCGCGCGGGCGATATTATAAAGGCGCGCGTCACCCATCTTGAGCCCTTCGGCGCTTTTTTGGATATTGGCTGCGGTATTATATCTCTTTTACCCATTGACTGCATTTCGGTTTCCCGCATCTCGCATCCGTCGGTGCGTCTGTCCGTAGGCGATCTTATCGACGTTGTTGTCAAAAGCAACGAAAACGGACGCGTTTACGTTAGCCGCAAGGAGCTTTTGGGAACGTGGGAGGAAAACGCCGCACTTTTCTCGGCAGGTCAAACCGTTGCAGGCGCGGTACGCAGTATAGAAAGCTATGGTATCTTTATCGAGCTTACCCCAAACCTCACAGGACTCGCAGAGCTGAGAGACGGTGTTTCGCTTGACGACCTTGCAACGGTCTACATAAAGAGTATCCTTCCCGAAAAAATGAAGATCAAGCTGATCGTTCTTGATTTCGGCCGCTCCTCGATATATGCAAAAAGTCCGACTCTGCCTTCCTTTATGCCCAAGGAAAAGCACATAGATTATTGGCGATACTCTCCTCTTCACGCGAGCAAAACGATAGAGACCTATTTTTAAGAAACTGTTGCATTTGGAGAAAAAATATGGTAAAATACCGCTATAAGAGATTGAAAGGCGGTGCTGTGCTTGGTACATCTTGGAAACGATTGGGACGATATTCTTAAAGACGAGTTTGAGAAGGAATATTATCAAAAAATCAGAAGGATCCTTAGAAGCGAATACGAGAAATACCGTATTTTCCCCGATATGCACGATATCTTTAACGCGCTGAAATACACCCCGTTTAAAAACGTAAAGGCGGTTATTATCGGGCAGGACCCGTACCACGAGATAGGTCAGGCACACGGGCTTTCCTTTTCTGTGCAGAAAGGAATCCCCCTTCCCCCATCGCTCCAAAACATCTACAAGGAATTAAAGAGCGACCTCGGCGTTGAGCCACCCACGCACGGAGACCTTTCCTCATGGGCGCGCGAGGGCGTTCTTCTTTTAAACGCCACCTTAACGGTGCGCGAGGGTGCGGCAAACAGCCACCAAAGCATCGGATGGCAGATATTTACCGACCGCGTGATCTCTCTTCTGAATGAAGCAAAGGAGCCTATCGTATTTCTTCTTTGGGGCGCAAACGCCAAGCAAAAGGCTTCTCTCATCACCAATCCAAATCATAAAATTTTAAGCTCGGCACACCCAAGCCCCCTATCGGCTTACAGAGGCTTTTTCGGAAGCCGTCCGTTCTCTAAAATCAACGAATTCCTAAAAAGCGTTGGCAGGGACCCTATCCATTGGGAAATCAAATAAAACGAAGGACAGAGATTTTCGTCTCTGTCCTTCTCTTGTCTTTTATGCCTTGGGCCAATTGCGAGGATCGATGATGCTTCTATCAATATCCTTAAACGCTTCGGCGATCTTCT
>JAZOSE010000112.1:0-6214 GCA_045656965.1 Eubacteriales bacterium | reverse complement strand
CGAACGCCTGAATGGAAAGACGGTGAAGCGTAGGCGCACGGTTAAGAAGCACGGGGTGCTCCTTGATAACGTACTCAAGAGCGTCCCAAACCTCGGGGAAGATTCTCTCTACCTTTCTCTTTGCGTCCTTGATCGAGTTTGCCTTTTGGGTCTCGATCAGGCGCTTCATAACGAAGGGCTTGAAGAGCTCCAGTGCCATTTCCTTAGGAAGACCGCACTGATAGATCTTAAGGTTAGGACCTACGACGATAACCGAACGGCCAGAGTAGTCAACGCGCTTACCGAGAAGGTTCTGACGGAAGCGACCCTGCTTACCGCGGAGCATTTCGGAAAGAGACTTGAGGGGGCGGTTGGATGCACCCGTGATGGGTCTTCCCTTCTTGCCGTTATCGATCAAAGCGTCTACGAATTCCTGAAGCATACGCTTCTCGTTACGAATGATGATCTGCGGAGCGTGCATATCGATCATTCTCTTAAGACGGCTGTTACGGGCGATAACGCGGCGATAAAGCTCGTTTAGGTCACTTGCGGCGAAGCGGCCGCCGTCAAGCTGAACCATAGGACGAATGTCGGGAGGAATGACGGGAATAACGTCAAGGATCATCCACTCGGGACGGTTGCCGGACTTGCGGAATGCCTCAATGATGGCAAGACGCTTGATCAGGCGAACCTTCTTCTGACCGGAGGATGCGAGGACCTCTTCCTTTAACTGCTTGGAAAGCTCCTCTACATCGATTTCGGCAAGAAGCTCCTTGATAGCCTCGGCACCCATGCCTGCGCGGAAGTCATTATCGTACTTCTCGCGAGCCTGCTGATACTCTTCCTCGCTGAGGATCTGCTTCTTTACAAGACCGGTGTTCTCGCCGGGATCGATAACGATATATCTTGCGAAGTAGAGCACGCGCTCAAGAAGTCTGGGCTGAAGGTCAAGCACCGCACCGATGCGAGACTGGCTCGCCTTAAAGTACCAGATGTGCGAAACGGGAGCGGCAAGCTCAATGTGACCCATACGCTCACGGCGCACCTTTTTCGTGGTGACCTCTACACCGCACTTTTCGCAGATCTTGCCCTTGAAGCGTGCGCGCTTATATTTACCGCAGAAGCACTCCCAGTCCTTGGTAGGACCAAAGATCTGCTCGCAAAAGAGACCGCCCTTTTCGGCTTTGAGCGTGCGGTAGTTGATGGTTTCGGGCTTGGTAACCTCGCCATAAGACCATTTTCTGATCATTTCGGGAGAAGCAAGTCCGATTTTAACTGAATCAAATACGTTCATTGGATAGTTGATACCCCTCTTTCAGATTTGTCGGTTCACACCGAATCAGTTTTCTTCGTCGTACGAGTCGTCAAAGCCCTCGGCATCCTCGTAGACACCGTCTTCGTCGTACTCGTCAACGTAGTCTTCGTCGTCGATATATTCTTCTTCGACTTCCTCCTCGCCCGTGGCAGCCTTATCTACTGCGTCGGCAACCTCCTCGAGCGTGGTGTAGCTGGGGGAATCGTCCTCGATCAGCTGGGAAAGCTCGATCTCCTCGCCCTTGTCGTCCAAAACGCGAATATCAAGTGCAAGAGACTGAAGCTCCTTGACGAGAACCTTGAAGGACTCGGGAATACCGGGAGCGGGAATGTTCTCGCCCTTAACGATAGCCTCGAATGCCTTGGTACGACCCGTGATATCGTCGGACTTAACGGTAAGGATCTCTTGGAGGGTGTAGGCTGCGCCGTACGCCTCAAGAGCCCAAACCTCCATCTCACCGAAGCGCTGACCGCCGAACTGAGCTTTACCGCCCAAGGGCTGCTGCGTGATGAGGGAGTACGGACCGTTGGAACGGGCGTGGATCTTATCGTCAACCAGATGGTGAAGCTTGAGGTAGTACATAATACCGACGGTTACGGGGTTGTCGAACATTTCACCGGTTCTACCGTCGTAAAGATCGCTCTTACCGTCGATCACGCGGACCTTGTCCTCTGCCATAAGCTTTGCGTATGCTTCGGGATCGTTTCTCGTCTCGTCATCCATACGCATAAGGATCTTCTTGCCGTTTTCGTCAAGCTCCTCGATGAAGAGGGACTTACCGTCCACACACTCACCCGAGCGGATCTTACGGCAAAGACCTGCTTCGCGCAGGCACTCGATGATGTCGGTCTCCTTCGCGCCGTCGAATACGGGCGTCATAACCTTCATACCGAGCTTTCTTGCAGCGATACCGAGATGCACCTCGAGCACCTGACCGATGTTCATACGGGAAGGAACGCCCAGAGGATTGAGGACGATATCAAGAGGAGTACCGTCTGCAAGGAAGGGCATATCCTCGGGAGGAAGGATGCGCGAAACGACACCCTTGTTACCGTGACGGCCTGCCATCTTGTCACCGACGGAGATCTTTCTCTTTTGTGCAATATAAACGTGAACCACCTTGTTTACGCCGGGAGCGAGATTGGTGGAGTTTTCTCTCGTGAACACCTTAACGTCAACGACGACGCCGGATGCACCGTGAGGCAGGCGAAGCGAGGAATCCTTGACCTCTCTTGCCTTGTCACCGAAGATAGCGCGAAGGAGGCGCTCCTCGGGAGTTAAATCGGTCTCGCCCTTAGGCGTTACCTTACCGACAAGAATATCGCCTGCGCGAACCTCGGTACCGATGCGGATGATACCGTCTGCATCAAGGTCCTTGATTGCCTCCTCGCTGACGTTGGGGATCTCGCGGGTGATCTCCTGAGGTCCGAGCTTGGTGTCGCGAGCCTCAGTGCTGAGCTCCTCAATGTGAATAGAGGTATAAACGTCATCACGAACGAGTCTTTCGTTCAGAAGAACGGCGTCCTCGTAGTTATAACCCTCCCAGGTCATAAAGCCGATAAGAGCATTCTTACCGAGCGCGATCTCACCGTTTGCGGTTGCAGGACCGTCGGCAATGACCTGACCCTTTTCAACACGGTCGCCCTCGAAAACGATGGGGCGCTGGTTGATGCAGGTGGACTGGTTGGAGCGCTTGAATTTAATTAAATGGTAGGCATCCTTTCTGCCCTCGTCGTTGAGAATAACGATCTGGTCAGCGGAAACCTTCTCTACGATACCTGCTTCCTTAGCGAGAACAACGCTACCCGAGTCAACGGCTGCCTTGTACTCCATACCCGTACCAACGTAAGGCGCGTCGGTAACCATAAGCGGAACTGCCTGCTTCTGCATGTTCGAGCCCATGAGCGCACGGGTGTTGTCATCGTTTTCAAGGAAGGGGATCATTGCGGTGGCTACCGAAACGAGCATACGGGGCGATGCGTCCATATAGTCGATCTCGGAAACGTCAAACTCACCGATCTCGGACTTGTTACGGGCAACGACACGCTTGTTGATGAAGTAGCCGTTCTCGTCGAGGGGCTCGTTTGCCTGGGCAACGATATAGTTGTCCTCGATGTCGGCGGTCATATACTCGACCTCCTCAAGAACTCTGCCCGTTGCCTTATCTACCTTGCGGTAGGGTGCCTCAAGGAAGCCGTACTCGCTGATGCGGGCATAGGTGGAGAGGCAGGAGATAAGACCGATGTTAGGTCCTTCAGGCGTTTCGATGGGACACATTCTACCGTACTGCGTGTAGTGAACGTCACGAACGTCAAAGGATGCGCGGTCACGGTTGATACCGCCGGGACCAAGCGCGGAAAGACGGCGCTTATGGGTCAGCTCTGCAAGGGGGTTGTTCTGGTCCATAAACTGCGAAAGCGCAGAGGTACCGAAGAACTCACGGATCGCCGTGGTTACAGGGCGGGAGTTGATGAGCGACGCGGGAGTCATCTCCGCGGTGTCGTGCACCGACATACGCTCCTTGATATTCTTGTCCATACGGGACATACCGATGCGAAGCTGGTTCTGGAGAAGCTCTCCGACGCAACGCAGACGGCGGTTGCCGAGATGGTCGATGTCGTCGGTGGTACCAACACCGTGCGTGAGGTTGAGGAAGTAGTTAATGGAGGCTAAGATATCGTCCTTGGTGATGTGGCGGGGTGCCAGATCGTAGGCACGGTCGCGGCAAAGCTTCTTGACGGCGTCCATATCGCCTGCGCACTCCTCAAGGATCTCGGTCAGCACGCTGTAACGGACCTTGCCCGTGATGCCACAGTCGGTAAGCGAGAAGCCGAGAACTGCCTCGGGATATACGGTGCCGTTGGAGAAGACCTTAACGCTCTTGCCGTTTTCGTCAAGAACGTACGCCTCGTTCACGCCTGCTGCCTCAATTGCGTCAGCCAGAGCGCGATCCACGAACACGCCCTCTTCGGCGATCATTTCACCGGTAATGGGGCTGAAAGCAGGCTTTGCAAGCTTGTGGCCGAAGATACGGTCGGCAATCGCAAGCTTCTTATCATATTTATAACGGCCAACGGGAGCGAGGGCGTAACGCTTGGGATCAAAGAGCGTTGCGTTCACAAGCGTTTGCGCGCTTTCTACCGTGGGGGGCTCACCGGGACGCATCTTTTTATAGATGGTTTTGAGTGCCTCGTCGCCAAGCGTGGTTCCGAACGCCTCTGCGAGCTTGCGGCTGTCGTCCTTTTCGATGGTGGGCAAAAGAGCCTCGTCGTCCTCAAAGAGCGCAAGGATATCCTCGTCGCTCTCCACGCCGATGGCGCGGATAAGAACGGTTAAGGGGATTCTCTTATTTTTATCAATCTCTACGTAGAATACGTCGGCAGCATCGGTCTTGTATTCAAGCCAAGCGCCGCGATAAGGAATGACCTGGGCACTGTAGCGCAGCTTACCCATTTTGTCGATACCATCGTCAAAATAGATACCGGGCGAACGGAGGATCTGCGTTACGATAACGCGCTCCGCACCGTTGATAACGAAGGTGCCGTTGTCGGTCATAAGGGGAATGTTACCCATAAAAATCTCGGACGATTTGATCTCGCCCGTTTCCTTATTGGTAAGGCGAACCATCATACGAAGGGGAGCCTCGTACGTGGCATCTCTTTCCTTACACTCCTCGATCGAATACTTGGGGTTGGGGTCGATCGAATAGGAAATGAAATCAATAGAGAGCTTTCCTGAATAATCGACGACGGGGGATACGTCGCGAAGCACCTCGTTCAGTCCTTCCTCGAGGAACCACTCGTAGGACTTCTTCTGCACTTCAATCAAGTTTGGCATCTCCAGCGAGTCGTCAAATCTCGCGAAGCTCATTCTGGTCGTTGTGCCAAGCTTTTTCGGTTTCAACTGCATGTTAGAACCACTCCATTTCTTTGAGATTCTGTAGTTAAAAACAATAATGTAATAAAATTTACAAAAAATTCACGCATTTTCTTATGAAAATTTCCAAGATTTTTGTGAACAAATTGTAAATTTTAATCAAAATTGGGCAAAGTTTGACCTTTCAAGGACAAACTTGCGCAGTTTAATATTCTATACCATATTTTACATTTTGTCAAGCCTTTTTTCAAAAAAAGTGCATTTTGGGCGTATTTTTTTAAAAAACGCGATTTTCTGCCCTGAAATAGCCTAAAATTAAGGAGTCCGTCGCTTCAGACGACGGACTCCCGCTGTTTTTTAACAAATATTAAAGATTTTCAGGGTGCGCGGCTCACGCTTTACCAAGAAGGCTTTCGCGGATCGCTTTTGCGGCAACCTTTCCCGCGCCCATAGCGGAGATGACGGTGGCGGCACCCGTAACGGCGTCACCGCCTGCGTAGACACCCGCCTTAGAGGACAGACCGTCCTCGTTTACGACGATGCCGCCGCGCGCGTTGACCTCAAGGCCCGCAGTGGTGGATTTGATCAGAGGATTGGGGCTGGTGCCGATGGACATAACGACGGTATCCACATCGATCACGTGCTCTCCGCCCTCAACGTCACCGAGATCGCCTTCTCCGTCGGGCTGTTCAACTCCAATTATTTTTCCAATTTGTTTAAAAAGGTATATGGCGTCTCTCCGCTTGCGTACCGCAAGAGCGTTAAAGGGAGAAAATAAGAAAAAGAGCAAAGCCGCGGCTTTGCTCTTTTTGTTTGCATCTGAATTTTAAGGGCATATCCCGCTTTTGTGAATATATGCTATTTTTCCAAGAACTCAGGTATTTCTTAAAAACCTTGTCCCATGTCTTGTCCCATAAAAAAGGCATAAAAAAAGAGCCCCGGAGAGCTCTCCAGGGCTGGGGGAAAATAATATAATTTTAGTCGATGACGATATCTCCGTCAGTGCAGTGGACGGTGATGGTGGGGGTGTTTTTGTTCCAAGAG
>JAZOSE010000111.1:0-3827 GCA_045656965.1 Eubacteriales bacterium | reverse complement strand
GATCGCGATCTTACCGCCGCGGCGGTGGTTTTCGTACTCGGAAAGGAGCGTTCTCTTGATAATACCGTTTTTGGTCGCCATCGTCAGATAGCTTTCCTTATCAAACTCCTTGATGGCGATAAAGGCGGTCATTCTTTCGCCTTCTGCCATCTCTACGATATTGGCAACGTTCGTTCCCTTGGCGGTTCTGGATGCCTCGGGGATGCGGTAGACCTTGGTGGTGTACACTCTTCCGAGGTTGGTGAAGATGAGAAGGTAGTCGTGGCTTCCGACGACGAGGACCTTTTCTACGTAGTCCTCCTCCTTCATCGAAAGACCCGCCTTGCCCATACCGCCTCTTGCTTGCGCGTTGTAGTCCGAGGCACGCTGGCGCTTCATATAGCCTGCGTGGGTAACGGTAACGACAGCGGTGGTTCTGGGGATTAAGTCCTCAATGTCAATATCGTCCATCGCCTCAACAAGCTCGGTGCGGCGAGCGTCGGCAAATTTCCTTCTGATCTCGCCCAGCTCCTCGCGGATAATATCGTCTATCTTTGCGCCGTCGGCAAGAATGCCGCGCAAATTTTCCACGAGCGCGGTGAGCTTAGTAAGTCTATCCTCGATCTTCTGGCGCTCAAGACCCGAAAGCTTACCAAGCGTCATTTCAACGATGGCCTGCGACTGCGCGTCGGAAAGACCGAAGCGCTCCATGAGACTTGCCTTGGCAGAGGGAATAGACTCGCTCTTTTTGATAATGGCGATGACCTCGTCGATATGGTCGATGGCGATCTTGTAGCCCTCGTAAATATGCATCTCGGCAAGCGCACGGTCAAGCTCAAAGCGGGTGCGGTTCGTGATGACCTCGCGCTGGAACTTGATGTACTCGTCAAGGATATTAAAGAGGGAAAGCACCTTCGGCTCGCCGTTCACCAACGCCAGCATATTAACGGCACAGGTCTCTTGGAGCTGGGTGAACTTATAAAGCTGGTTTAAAATGACCTCGCCGTTGGCATCGCGGCGGTATTCGACCACGATGCGCATACCGTTTCTGCCCGACTCGTCGCGAAGGGCGGTGATGCCCTCGATCTTCTTGTCGCGGTGAAGGTTGGCAATGCTCTCCACGAGCATCGACTTGTTAACGGCATAGGGGATCTCGGTGATCACGATGCGGTGGTTCTCCGCCTCGATTCGCGCGCGGGCGCGCACGTAGACCTTACCTCTGCCCGTAGCGTACGCGTCGCGGATGCCGCGAGAGCCGTAGATAATGCCGTGGGTGGGGAAATCGGGACCCTTGATATACATCAAGATCTCGTCAAGCGAGCAATCGGGGTGATCCATACGGTAGATCGTACCGTCAATGACCTCACCGAGATTGTGCGGGGGAATATTGGTCGCCATACCGACGGCGATACCGACCGAGCCGTTGACAAGCACGTTCGGGAAGCGCGCGGGAAGCACCGTGGGCTCGTCGCGCGTGTTGTCGAAGTTGCGGGTCATCGGAACGACCTTTTTTTCAATGTCGGAGAGCATATAATCGGCGATCTTTGACATTCTCGCCTCGGTATAACGGTAAGCGGCGGCACCGTCACCGTCGACGTTACCGAAGTTACCGTGACCCTCGATCAAGGGATAACGCAAGGAGAAGGACTGCGCCATTCTTACCATCGTCTGATAAACGGCGGCGTCGCCGTGAGGATGGTAGCGACCAAGCACGTTACCGACCGTCGTTGCCGACTTACGGAAGGGCTTGTCATAGGTGAGGTGATCCTCGTACATAGCGTAGAGAATACGGCGCTGACCCGGCTTTAAGCCGTCGCGCACGTCGGGGAGCGCGCGGCTGGTGATAACGCTCATGGAATATTCAAGGAAGGACTTTTTGACCTCCTTTTCCATATTGCGGTCTTCTATTTTCTGTTCGGGATAGGATATATCCGCGTTTTGATTGTGTTCCACTGCCATATATCGATCCCTCCTTTAAATGTCAAGATTTTCAACGAATCTCGCGTTGGTTTCAATAAACTCTCGGCGAGGCTCTACCTCGTCGCCCATCAAAAGCGAGAAGGTCTCGTCGGCAAGAAGTGCGTCGCCGATGGTAACCTTTAAAAGCGTTCTTCTTTCGGGGTCCATCGTGGTCTCCCAAAGCTGCTCGGGGTCCATCTCACCAAGACCCTTATATCTTTCTGCCTCGGTGTTGCCGCCCATTTCGGCAATAATGGCATCGCGCTCGGCGTCGGAGAAGGCGTATCTTTCCTGACTCTTTCCCTTCTTTATCTTATAAAGGGGCGGCTGGGCGAGATAAACGTGTCCCTGCTCGATCAGCTGGCGCATGTGACGGAAGAAGAAGGTAAGAAGAAGGATACGAATATGCGAGCCGTCAACGTCGGCATCCGCCATAATGACGATCTTTCCGTATCTGAGCTTTTCCATATCAAACTCATCGCCGATACCGCAGCCAAGCGCTTGAATGATCGGGATAAGAGACTGGTTGGAGTAGACCTTGTCAAGTCGGCTCTTTTCAACGTTTAGCACCTTACCGCGAAGGGGCAGGATCGCTTGGAAGCGAGAGTCGCGTCCATCCTTGGCGGAGCCTCCTGCGGAGTCACCCTCTACTAAATACAGCTCAGTAAGCTCTACTCTTTTTTCGTTACAGTCGGCAAGCTTGCCGGGAAGGGTGGATACCTCAAGGGCATTCTTGCGGCGCGTCATCTCGCGTGCCTTGCGTGCCGCCTCTCTTGCGCGCGACGCGGCGAGAGATTTTTCAAGAATGATCTTTCCGACCGCGGGGTTTTCCTCTAAAAACTCCTTGAGCTTAGCGGATACCATACCGTCAACGAGCGTTCTGATCTCGGAGTTTCCGAGCTTGCTCTTGGTCTGGCTTTCAAACTGCGCGTCGGTCAGCTTCACGCTGATGACCACGCAAAGACCCTCGCGCACGTCCTCGCCCGAGAGCTTCTTATCGCTGTCCTTTAAGATCTTATTTTTGAGCGCGTAATCGTTTAATACCTTGGTAAGCGCCGACTTAAAGCCCGTCTCGTGCGTACCGCCCTCGATCGTTGCCATATTGTTGGCGAAGGAGATCATCGTTTCGTTATACGAGTCGTTATACTGCAGGGCGACCTCGGCGATCGAGCCGTTCTTTTCGTCCTTCATATAAATGACCTTCGGGTGAATGGGGGTGGCGTGGTGAATACCGTTTAGATATTCCACGAAGGAAACGATACCGCCCTCGTAGCAAAGCTCCTCTTCCCTCTCTTTTCCGGGGCGAAGGTCCACGAGCTTAATCTTCACGCCCGCGTTGAGGAAGGATTGCTCACGCATACGGGTGAGAAGTATATCGTACTCAAAGACCGTCTCCTCAAAGATTTCGGGGTCGGGCTTGAAGTGAACGAAAAGACCGTGGCGCTCGGTTTCTCCCTCCATCTTGAAGGGACGGGCAACCTTTCCCTTTTCAAAACGCTCGGTATATCTGTGACCGTCGCGGCAGTTCTCTACCTCAACCCACTCGGAAAGCGCGTTGACAACAGACGCACCCACACCGTGAAGTCCGCCCGCTATTTTATATCCGCCACCGCCAAATTTACCGCCCGCGTGAAGCACGGTATAAACGACCTCAAGCGTGGGGAGTCCCAGCTTTTCGTTCATACCCGAGGGAATGCCTCTTCCGTCGTCTTCAACGGAGATGCTGTTGTCCTCGTGGATGGTGACGGTGATGAGGTCGCAATATCCCGCGAGTGCCTCATCGATAGAGTTGTCTACAATCTCATACACCAAATGGTGAAGACCGCGGATAGACGTGGTACCGATGTACATACCCGGTCTTTTTCTGACCGCCTCAAGTCCCTCAAGAA
>JAZOSE010000110.1:0-2240 GCA_045656965.1 Eubacteriales bacterium | reverse complement strand
GACATGGCTACATCCGACTTGGTCCTCGGTGTGCAGAACGGGAGAGACTGCCCCGTCGATCAGATGGTCGGTGGGAAGCTCGCCGATCTTAAAATTGGTGATGCCAAAGAAGGCAAACTCCACGCCCGCGTGGGTCGCTGCGCGCTCGCTATGCTCAACGCAGGGGTTGTACACGATAATATCACCTGCTTTGACGGTATAGCGCGCTTCCTTTACCGTGATCTCGCCCTCGCCCGAAAGCACGAACATAATTTCGCAAAACGGGTGCGAGTGCGGCTTTTCCTCCCAGCCCTCCACGTGGTCGAGCTTTCCCGCGAAAAGGCAGCGGGTGTCAAGCTTGATGATGTCCGCTCGCGCATGCGCCATAGTTCTTCCGTCCCTAGCGCTTGCAAACGGTATTTCGTTTTTCATATTTTTCCTTTCTCACTCGTAAAATGAGTAGTGCTAATGTCTTTTTTTGCTTTTTTTCCGTTTATTTAATATGCACAATAAAACAGAGTCTTTGGCTATAAATTACAATTTTGTGAACAAATCTACATTGTTATATATTGATTATAACACGGTTTTTACACATATGCAATAGGATTTTACAAAAAAGTGTGTTTATTTTTGCGTTATATTTTATATTTTAGAATATTGAAAAAGGAAGCGCCTTCCTGTACAATAGGAGTGAAGAACCAAAAGGGGGTATTTTATGTCGCAAGAAAAGCTTCTCGAAATGAAAGGCATTCACAAGCGCTTCCACGGCGTGCATGCGCTTAAGGGTGTCAATTTCGATTTAAATTGCGGTGAAGTACATGCGCTGGTCGGTGAGAACGGAGCAGGAAAATCCACACTGATGAAGGTGTTGACGGGTATTCACCAGGCGGACGAGGGCACCATTACATATCTTGGAAGCCCCTATGCCGTGAAAAACATCGGCGAGGCGCAAGCGCTCGGCATCAGTATGATCCACCAAGAGCTCAATATGATGAACGATCTGACGGTGGCGCAAAACATTTATATCGGTAGAGAACCGATGACGGGCGGCGCTCTTATCCGCGACGGCGAAATGATCCGTGCGGCAGAGGAGCTGTTCGCTCATATCGGTATCAAGATCGATCCGCGCGTTAAGCTCGGAAGCTTAACGGTAGGTAAGCAGCAGATGGTGGAGATCGCCAAGGCGATCTCGCGTGACGCGAAGCTTTTGATCCTTGACGAGCCCACCGCCGCTCTGACGCTGGCGGAGATCGAGGAGCTCTTCCGTATTATGGGTGAGCTTAAGGCGAAGGGCATCGGCATGGTCTACATCTCGCACCGTATGGACGAGATCAAGCGCATCTCCGACCGCATTACCGTTATGCGCGACGGCGAGTACGTCGGCACGGTAAACACCGCAGAGGTCACTAAGGACGAGATCATTCAAATGATGATCGGCCGCGTGGTATACGAGGACCCCAAGACGCACAGCGAGGTTGCGCCCGACGCGCCCGTGGTGCTGGAGGTTAAGAATCTATGCAGCGGCAGAACCATTCGTGACGTTTCCTTCACGCTTCGCCGCGGCGAGATCCTCGGCTTCTCGGGTCTGATGGGCGCGGGAAGAACAGAGGTTGCGCGTGCTGTGTTCGGCGCCGACCCGTTTGACTCCGGTGAGATCTACATCAACGGAGAGAAGGTGGACATCCGTTCTCCCAAGGATGCTATCCGCTATGGCATCGGTTATCTTTCCGAGGACAGAAAGCAGTTCGGCTTGATGCTTCTTAAATCGGTCGCCGAGAACACGGCGATCGCCTCGATGGACAAATACGTTTCGGCGGGCCTTATCAACGATAAGAAGTTAAAAGAGGATGCGGAGAAGTACAACGCCAAGCTTCGCACCAAAACGCCTTCGATGGACCAGGCGCTCAAAAACCTCTCGGGCGGTAACCAGCAAAAGGTCATTATCGCCAGATGGCTGATCAAAAACAGTGACATTCTCATTTTCGACGAGCCGACGCGCGGTATCGACGTTGGTGCCAAGAGTGAGATCTATGCGCTGATGAACGAGCTGTCGAAGCAAGGGAAATCCATTATTATGATCTCCTCGGAGCTTGTCGAGGTTCTGCGTATGCCTGACCGCGTGCTTGTTATGTGTGAGGGCAGAAAGACGGGAGAGCTTGATATTTCCGAGGCAAACCAAGAAAACATTATGCAACTTGCTACTATGCGAGAGGAGAATTAAGGTATGAACAATCCGAACAAATACGGCGCGTCGCTCAACC
>JAZOSE010000109.1:0-5314 GCA_045656965.1 Eubacteriales bacterium | reverse complement strand
CGCTTTCTTGCGCCGTTTCGAGGAAATTTGAGGGAAAGCCACTTCAGAGGGGTATTTTAAAGGTAAAATCGCAGCATTTTTTCTTGGAACAGGCGCTTTTGCGCGAAAAATGGCGCGGGATAGATGTTGAGGGGTCAACAAGTGGGGCGGGGAGGAGAGCGAGAGGTGGAAGAGAAAGGGAAAGCGGGGGCAGAATGTAGTGGGAGAAGGAAAAAGGAGCGAGCGAGGGTCGTTTGAAGAAAAAATGGCGATGTCGGCAAAATAAGGGTGAAAGGAGATGTGAGGTAAGGGGGAAAAGTTGCCGATATCGGCAACTTAGGGTTGAATCAAAAGACGAAGAGGAGATAAATTGCCGATATCGGCAATTTATCTGTTTTTGCAAGTATCGAGAGGTAGAAGCTGGGGGAGCACGCTGTGGCGAGAAAAAAGGAGGAGGCGAGTTCGGTGAAAAAGGAAGCGAGCACAGCGAAAAAGGAAGCGGGTGCGACGGAAGAAGGGTGCAGTTGAGCGGCGAACGGGAGAAAAGACGCGGCTCGCGCAGCGGGGGAAAAAGCGAACTGTGACAAAAAATGCATATTTATTGCCGCAAAAAGCATACAAAAATGACAAAAAATGTATTACAATGGCGTTGCGAAAGCAAAAACGGCGAAAAGGGAGATTGGGAGAGGATGGATGCGACCGAAGGCGCACAGACCGATATGTATAAAAAAAGCCGCTTTCTATATATCATAGAAGCGGCGAATAGATATTTTGTTTCTTCTGATAGCCCTCTTTGCACTTATATATCTTCAAACTGTCGTAAAACGCCTCCCTCGGAGCAGATGCGGCGATACGCCAAGGGCGTTACCCCGAAGCGAAGGCGGAACAGGCGAATAAAGCCCGACGTGTCGGAAAATCCGGCGGCGGATGCCGCCTCGCCGACGCTCTTTCCCTCGCGCAAAAGCTTAGTGGCAAGGGAAAAACGCGTTTTTTCAATATATTTTTTGGGAGAAGTGCCGAAATAGCGGTTGGAAAGTCGGTTTAAGGTGCTGGCGCTGATAAAATGCTCGCGGCAAAGCGCGTCGAGCAGACCTTCCTCGGCAAAGCGAGCGTCCATATCCGCCTTGATTGCCTCGGCAAGCGGTGGAAGCGGGGTGGGCTTTTGGCTCTCGCCGCCCAAAAAGCAGATAAGACGCCAAAAAAGGATCAAAAGAAGGATCTCGTCGCCCGCATTGGCGGCGTTTTCGCAGCCGCGCGCCAAGGAGAGCAGGGAAGTCTTGCCGTATTCGCCGAGGGAAATATGTGTTGCCCCCTCGTTAAAGCGGGTAAGACGGGAGATGAAGGGCTCCGCCTCGGCACCGAAATGGAAGCAAAAATGGTTGTGCCTGCCGTCACCCTTGCGCACGCAGTTGTGGATCTCGCCCGGACGGACAAAGACCGCCTCTCCCGCGCTGAGGGGATAAAGCTCTCCGTCGATCAAGAAGGACGACTCGCCTTCTTCAAGAAGATAGACCTCGTAGCCGTCGTGCACGTGGGCGGGGTAGACGCGCTTCGGCACGATCGTGGGCGTGGACTGATGGTAGAAATGAAGCGAAAGCTCGCCGAGCGCGGGCAAAACGAAGGAGTGATGCATCTTTTTTGCCGTCCTTTCCTCTTTTTTCTTCAGTATATACGGTTTTTTGCAAAATGTCAATAAATATCTGATAAAAATATGCAATTTCTTGCAAAAAGCAAGCTTTTGCGCAAAGAAAGAAGCAAAATACAGAAAACGAAAGGGTAGATTTTTAAAAATTTTCTGTACGAAAAGGGCGGCGCATCTCTCGAAAGAGCAGAAGATGCCGCCTTTCTTTCTTAATACAGTCAGTTTTTTTCAAAAAACAGTTAAAAAAGCGGAAAAAATATGCAATTTCTTTCAAATCATTCGTTTTGCCCAGCGTTGACACGTAGCATTCTTGCGGTAGGAACGATATCTTTATTGTTTTTTCGCTGCATTACAATCCCTCCGTCACGCTCCGCGTGCCACCTCCCTTTACACAAGGGAGGCTTTTTGATAGTGCTTCAATGTTTCAACGCTGTCAAATAATAATTATGGCAATAATGCAAATCAAAATAGCGAGGAGAAATATAAAACCATTCCTAATTGCACGCTTATTATAAAGCTTATTTCGATCGCTTATAAGTTCTTTATATCCAACATCATTTTCGATATCAATTCTCTGCGTATCTATTTCTACTGTCAAATATGTTTTTGATTGATTTTTATTTAACTTTGAATATTTAGGCTTAACACCATATGTTTTTTCGAGAAAAGGATACCTTAAAGGAATACTATATTTTCCATCATCATTACGCCCGCTTCCCGCGTCATATGTAAAATAAATCTTATTCTTGGATTCTTCACATTCAAACAGAAAAGAAATTAGGTTGCTGTCAACTAAATGAAATCCTAAATTACTCATTCTGTTTAGCCATTTATCAAGACTATTGTATGCGAAAGAGGGGTATATACGAAATTTTCGAATGTATTTTTTTGATGGATCCTTAACAAAATTTTGGAATATTTTTTTCATTCAATTACCCTCCTTGTCAAATTTATATTAGTTATTCAATATTTTGTCAGTTTTAATTTTGCAAATAGAAGCTTATGTCTCTGTTCACACATCTATTATATCGCAAAAACCGCAGAAAATCAATCTGCGGTTTCTGTTTATTCTGGCGGTAGGTAAAACTGTCCTTTAGAGTGACGCTCTAAATCGGTTCCTTTTTGCCGCTTTGCGTTTGTCGTTAGTAAATAGCAAGCATGCGGCTGTTTTGCGCTTCGAGAATATCCTTAACGCCGGGCTCGATCTCAATGAGATACTTGAAGGCGCCGATAAAGTCGTCGAAGATCTCGCTTTTGCGGTTGATCTCGTAGCTAAATACCATGTTGTCGTTCTTTGCTGAATCGTACTGTTCGACCGAGTACCAAGCGCCCGTGAGCAAAGCGTCCTCGATAAACAGCTCAAAGCTGTAACAAAGCTTCAAGGCATCGGTGATTTTTAGGGGAATGGGGATAATGTTGGCGAATGCCTTTTCTGCAATGTCGGGATCAATGCTCTTGACGCTTCCGTCGTCGTTATACTCCACGGAGAGCCAGTTGGCGATCTTGGGGAATTTTCTCGTGCCCTTGCGCGTGGAGCCGACGGTGTAGTCAAGCAGATAGTTGACAAGGCGGCGCGACTCGGCGGCGGGAAGGCGAAGGTTGCCGTTTTGCCACTCCTCCATCTTTTGCAGCTTGATTAAGAACTGATAGTACTTTTTAAGGCTCTCAAAGGAGACCTTGTTGATGTCGACACAGCTGTCAAGCAGGTCGACGAATTTTCCGATAAAGGAGATAAACTGATAGGAAACCTCAACCACGTTGTTGTAGGTGAAGCGGTCGGTGTCGCCGTCAAGCCACGCGATAAACTCGTCGGGCACTTGGAAGATGTCGTCGGCGTCGGCATAGGCGAAGTAGAACTGCGTTTCGTTGTCGTCAAAGAGGGTCTTGAACTTGTTGAGGTTTTCCGCGCCGACGATATGGTAGTGGTCGATAAACTCCGCTTGGGTCATATCGTTGAACTCGGAGAAGAAGGAGACGATCTTGTTGCGGAAGCAAAACTCCTTGCGGATAAGGCTGGCGACCTCGCGGCGGCTCTTGGTGTCCTTGCGGATAAACGACTTGATCTTCTCAAAGGTCGTTTGGTATTCCGGCTCGGAGCTTTCGGGGTAGTAGTAGAAGTATTTGACGCCCTGCGTTTGGGGGTCGTAGGTCTTTTTCTTGCCGATGAGCACCTCGTTTCCGCGAAGGTTGGAGGCGATCACGGTGCAGCAATAGGGGTTGCAGTCAAACTCCAAGAGCTCATTGGAGATCACGTGCAGCTCGCGCAAGCTGTCGGTAAACACCTCGCGGCTCTGCTTGATGGTGTTCGAGATGGTCTCCACCGAGCATTTCTGCTTGACGCAGCGGTCCATAATGTTTAAGAAGATCTGCGACTCGTTGTTCTTGATAAAGCACTGCTGTACGTTTTCAAGAATGGTGGCGATGTACTGCGAGCGGATCTCGCTGCAGATCTCGTCCAGCTCCGCCTCGGTGGTTTGGGGTGTCAGGCGGCGGACGATGACCTCGGAGGTGATGCCGCTGAGCTTCACAACGTCCTCGGGAATGTCCTTTTCGCTCGTGTCGTTGATCAGAATGGGAATAATTTTAAGACGGGAATGCTTTTCGTTGTATGCCGTATAGGTGACCTCGGCGATCTCGCGCTTGACCTCGGCGGAGGCAAGCGAATCCTTGGAAATAAGCATTAAGAAGATGCAGCATTTTTTGAGCATTCGGGAGATGACCTCGGTGTATACGTCACCGCTGATGTTTCGCTCCTTGCCGTTTTCGTCGTACATACACCAATGGTTTAGGTCCATACCCTCAAGGCGCTTGATGAGGCGAAGAGCAACGGATTTATCCTTGCTCGACAGGGAGGTGAAAATAAGCGTTCTTTGAACGTTCATTTCCTTCAAAATATTAAAAACGTGCGAGTTATCCATACGTACACCTCACTAAAAAGTCAAAGAATGTAGGCTTATGCCCGCGTCGACCATAATGGCTACGGCGAGGAGCAAAAACAGAACGGGAAGCGCGATATCGAGAAGGTTGCGAAAACGGTTTTTGAAGAAGTCGTAGATTTTGTCAAAGCCCTTTTTGGAGATGATATAGATAAAATATAGGATCATAAAGGGCAACATATAAATGATGTTGTAGAGAATTAAAATGGCTGTAACTATGAAAAATGACAACTTATAGTTTACTAAAAACGCTAAAAATGCAAAGTAGGGAAGGGCGCTCGTTAATTCCGACGCGGTGGAGATAACGCCAACGGCGATCAGCGCCAGCGGCGAGACCGAGCGGATCTTCGACTTGATCTTCTTCTCCTCCGCCTCTCGCGCGGCGACGGCTGTGTGCCGCCTTTTGTGGATCAGCTTTTTTAGTGCAACGCGTGCCGAGAAAAAGAAGATCACGGCACCGAGGAGCCATTCAAGAAGGTATAAAACGAGCCCGTATTTCTCCACAGCGAAATCAAGACTGCTTTCGATAAACGCCATCGCACCGTAGTAAACGAGATAGCCGAAGATCATATTGACCACGCCCGTGGTGAGAATAAAATACCAAATATGTCTTGGCTTTTTCACCATGCCCTGCAAAATAAACTGCTGGGTGATGCCTATGGGGTTAAGGCTGTCCACCGAGCTGGTGGCCAAGGTTACAAGTAATAATTCTTTCATAGCAAGCCCTTATCAAAATTCAAAGAGGAAGTCTTTTTTT
>JAZOSE010000108.1:0-2917 GCA_045656965.1 Eubacteriales bacterium | reverse complement strand
GTGACGTCTGCCGCGCGGCAGATATCGCTTAGATGCTCCGGGTTCATCGTGCCTGCGATCAGCTGCATATTTGCCGGGTGGCGAAGGATCCACGCTGCCGCGACGCCGGTTTTGGAAATGCCGTATTTTTCCGCGATCTCGGTGAGCTTTTCGTTGAGCGTGGGAAAATCCTCGTTATCTACGAAGGTGCCGCCGAAAAATCCGAACTGAAAGGGCGACCACGCTTGGATCGTGATATTTTTTATACGGGAATACTCCAAAACGCTTCCGTCGTGCATAACCGATTCATCGTTTTTCATATTCATATTCATGCCCGAGGTAACCATACCCGCTTCGGTGACGGAAAACTGAAGCTGATTGGCGATCAGAGGCTGTTTGACAGCCGTTTTTAAAAGCTCTATTTGCATAGGGTTATGATTGGAAACGCCAAAGTGGCGCACCTTGCCCGCGCTTTCAAGAATATCGAATGCCTCGGCGACCTCCTCGGGCTCTACGAGCGTGTCCGGACGGTGCAAAAGAAGGGCGTCTACGTAGTCAACGCCAAGGCGGGAAAGGCTTCCCTCCACGGCAGAGATGATATGCTCCTTGGAAAAATCAAACTGTCCGTCGTGAATGGCACATTTTGTTTGTATAAAGATATTTTCGCGCACATCCTTGTGGCGTTTGAGATACCCACCGAAGAGGGTTTCGGAATGACCGCCACCGTAGATATCCGCGTGGTCGAAGTAGTTTACTCCGTGCATAAGGGCGGTGTCCATAATGGCGTCCACGCGCTTTTCGTCGAGAGATGCCATTCGCATACATCCAAGAGAGATTGCCGAGGCACAGATGCTGCCAAGTTTTACAGTTTTCATAAGCTCCTCCGAAATTTTGTTTTCATTGTATTGCAAATGCAATCTTTTGTTTGCATTTTAGCTTTGAATGTACGGTTGTTTTACTTTTTGATGGGCAAAAGCATTCGCGTTTGCTTTTTATACTCGGCGTAGCCCTCTTTTTTCGATTGGCGCTTTTCCGCCATGGGAATACTGACGAAAAGGAAAAGCGCGGTATTAAGAAGAGCGCCGAGAAGAAGATGCCAAGCACCCTCGGCGGAAAAGACGACGGAGAGGGCGACGCCCCACCACATTAAGATTTCGGCAAGGTAGTTGGGGTGGCGCGAATATTTCCAAAGGCCGTGGCGGTTGAAGGCACCGTCGCGGTTTTTTCTGTATTTATGCATTTCTACGTCGGACACTCCCTGCAAAAGAACGGCAAGAAGCGAGACGGCGAGGAAGAGGACTCCGAAAACGTTTGTGCTTATGCTCGCCTTGATCGCATAGGCGGCGGGAAGGATGCAAGCGTAGACGACGAGAGTTGGCACCATATGAATGCCGACGAAATTGATCAGAGGATAAAATGCGCCCGTGTTTTCTTTAAGCATTCGATAGCGCCAGTCCTCGTGTGTTAAATCGGCAAAGGTGTATGCCCAGTTTGCCGTTAAGCGTATTGCCCAAAGGGATACGACGGAAAGAAGGAGAATGCCATAGGCATTGATGCCCGAGCCAAGCGCAAGGGCGGCGAGGATCACGGGCGGCTGGACGCTCCAATAGGGGTCGTAGACCGAAGCGTTTTTAAAAAGCAGACTGAACGCAAAGACGAGAACGGTGGCGGCAACGTCAGCCATAAGAAGAGAGAGCCACCAAGGATAAGGGAGCCAATTATAGACGGCAACACCGACGGCGATAGCCGCCAGATAGACTGCCGAAACGACAACAAAGCTTGCCGCGCGGTTTTCCTTCAAGGCTTTCATAAAAGTGTTCCTTTCAGAGAAAATTATTTAAAGAATGCCATCAAAAGCGTCCCCGTGACCATAAGAAGAAGTCCGTAGGCGGCTCTCTTTGTGAGCTTTTCCTTAAAGACGACGTAAGAGAAGGCAACGGTGACGAGGATGCTGAGCTTGTCGATAGGCACGACGACGCTGACCTCGCCCGCTTGGATAGCGTAGTAATAGCAAAGCCAAGAGGCGCCCGTGGCGATGCCCGAAAGAGCGATAAAGACTGCCTCGCGCCCGTCAAGGCTTTTTAAGCCCTTTTGCTTGCCGCGCGCAAGGACGATGCCCCACGAAAGAAGAAGCACAACACCCGTGCGAATGGCGGTGCCGAGATTGGATTCCACGCCCTCAATGCCCTCCTTGGCAAGAATAGAGGTGAGCGCGGCAAAAACGGCAGAGAGGACAGCGTAGAGCATCCACGCTCTTCCCTTTTTTCTTTGCTCGGTCTTCTTTTTCTCCACCATAAGAAGAATGCCCATGGCGAGAATGGCGGTGGCGACCAGCTTTATAGCGAGGTTTGATGTCTCGCCAAAGCAAATAATGGCAAGAAGAACGGTTAAGACGGTGCTGGATTTATCAATGGGAACGACCTTGTTGACGTCGCCCATAGAAAGCGCCTTAAAATAGCATATCCACGAGGCGCCCGTGGCAAGTCCCGAAAGCACGAGAAAGAGGAGCGACTTGGGTGTAATTTCGGTGATCGTGCCTTGCGAGCCGACCACGAAAACCATAAGCCATGAAAAAAGCAGGACAACGACGGTGCGAAGAGCGGTGGCAAGGTCGGAATCCGTTTTTTTGATGCCGCATTTGGCTAAAATAGAGGTAAGCCCCGCAAAAAGCGCGGAAAGTGCGGCGGCGAGTATCCAAAGCATAAGGGCGTCTCCTTTAAAGATGATCTTACCACACAAATGGGATGAGTCTGTATTTTACGCGTTTTTTATATTCCTTGTAGCCGTCAAGCTCATTTTCAAGCAGCTTTTCTTCGCCTTTGATACGAACGACAATAACGGGAATATAGGGTAGGAAGCATAAAAGCGACCAAAAAGAGCCCAAAACGAGAGGAATGGAAAGAAAAAGCCAAACCGTTACGGCGTACATCGGGTGGCG
>JAZOSE010000107.1:0-11271 GCA_045656965.1 Eubacteriales bacterium | reverse complement strand
GTGCCGTGCGCTACGGCGTTTGCCGCGGTCTTTTATCGAATGAGGCGGGCGCGGGCACGGCACCCCTTGCCCACGCAACGGCAAAAAACACCCCGACGTCCCAAGGGCTTCTCGGGGCATTCGAGGTGTTTATCGATACCTTTGTTTTGTGCAGTGCCACGGCGTTCGTCGTGCTTTTGGCATTCCCCACGCCCTCGGCGGCGGAGGGCGGCGCGGCGCTCGTGCTTTCCGCCTTTTCGTTGCTCGTCGGCGAGTGGACGCGCGTGCCGCTGATTTTTTCCGTGGTGCTTTTCGTTTACGCCACGGTCATATGCTGGTGCTTTTACGGCGAGAGGGCGCTTTCGTATTTTAGCGAGAGCGTGCGCCTCCGTCGCGCGTATTTGTGTGTGTTTTTATTGCTTTTGGCAGTAGGGAGCGTTTTCTCGGGCGACCTTATATGGAGCGCTACCGACCTCTCTCTTTGCGCTTTAACGCTGATCAATCTTTTAGCACTACTTATCTTGTTCCCCGCGGTAAAAAAGGAAACAAGTAAAGCTTTCTTTACAAATCACCGTTTTTTAAAGCCATTCTCGCCGCGTAAGGAGAAAAATCCTCGGGAAGCGGCGCCGAAATCGTCAGGCGCTCGTGCGTTACGGGGTGGGGAAAGGAAAGGCTGTAAGCGTGAAGCGCGGTGCGACAAAGCCCCTCGCCGCTTCCGTAAAGCCCGTCACCAAGAAGAGGGTGACCGATCGACGCCATATGCACGCGGATCTGGTGGGTGCGCCCCGTCAGCGTGGAAAGGTCGATAATACTGAACTCGTCGCTTCCGAAAATGCGCGAGAAAACGGTGTGCGCCTCCTCCGCGCCCGCCTCGCCTCTTGCGCAGATCTCGCGCAGAATGATGCTTCCGCTTTTGCGGCGGATGGGCGTGCATATCTCGCCTTTTTCGGGCGCCTTGCCCGAAACGATAGCGGAATACTTTTTCTCAATTTCGCCCTTCGCCATTGCCGCGCCGAGAAAGGCGGCGGCAAACGCCGTGCGTGCCGTTAAAACGATGCCGCTCGTTTCCTTATCAAGTCGGTTGACGGCACGGAAAACGTAGGGGATATTGCGGTAGCGGTAGGCGAGCGCGTTGGCAAGCGTGTCCTCACGATGACGGAAGGAGGGGTGCGTCGGCATACCCGAGGGCTTGTTGCAAACGCATATATGCTCGTCCTCGTATAGAATTTCCACGGGAATATTCACGGGTGGGATGGGCTCCTCTATCTCGTCCTCGCCGTCGGCAAAGGACAAAGTAAGGGTGTCACGGGCGTGGAGCGTGGCACGCACGGTAACGGGTGCGCCGTTTAGAAGAATACCGCCCTCCCGCCGCTTGAGCGCACAGAGCGTGCGGTGGGATAAGTGGAGCGTATCGGTTAAAAAGGAGCGGAGGATGATGCCTTCCTCCGCTTCTGTCATTAAAAAATTCATAGTGTAAGACTTGCTCCATTACAGATGCACTTCGACTTACGAGTAGCAACGAATATGGCTGACGATCTTGCCGCCGCAAGCAGAGAGACGCTTTTCTCTTTCGGCAAAGCTCTTCTCGCTCATCTTTGCGGTGAGGAAAGCGTTTTCCTCGCCCGCGATGGGCTCTACGTCACCAAAAATGATAGAAACGGTATTCTGATCCACACCCTCGGTCACAACGTAGCGACGGGTGGAGAAGAAAGAAAAGCTGGTGGGGAAGTCGTCGGGTGCGGCGGTAAAGGACGCGCGGAAGGCACAGCCACGCGCGAGCTTATCAACGTCGGCGACCACGGCGCTCGCCGTCGGATGCGAGCCTGCACCGCGTCCGTAGAACATCACGTCGTCAACAAAGTTGCCGCGGACAAGCACGCCGTTATAAACGTCGGAAATGGTGGAAAGGGGAGAGGCGGCGGGAAGAAGGAAGGGGGCTACCATAAGGAAGGAGTCGCCGCCCTCGGTGCTTACGGATCTACCGAGAAGCTTGATGGAGCAGCCGATGCGCTCAGCCGCCGAAACGTCCTCCGCGCGAATGGCGCGAATGCCCTCGGTGTGAATATCCTCGCCGCGCGCGAGCTTGCCCGTAGATAGCGCGGCTAAAATAGCGATCTTTCTCGCCGCATCGAAGCCGTCCACGTCGGCGGTGGGGTCCGCCTCGGCATAGCCCTTCGCCTGTGCCTCGGCAAGCGCCACCTCGTAGGGTGCGCCCGAGGAGAACATACGGGTCAAAATATAGTTGGTCGTGCCGTTGAGAATGCCCGAGATCTCGGCGATCTCGTTGTGACCGACCTCGTTAACGAGAGGAGAAAGAACGGGAATGCCGCCGCCGACTGCCGCCTCAAAGAGATAATAGCAACCGTTTTCCTCAGCCAAGCGCAAAAGCTCTGCGCCGTGGGTGGCGACCAGCTCCTTGTTGGAGGAAACGACGCTCTTGCCCGCCAAAAGCGCGCGCTTTGTAAACTCATACGCCACGCCGCATCCGCCGATGACCTCGGCAACAACGGAGACCTCGGGGTCGTTTTCTACGATCGAGAAGTCCTTCGTGAGGAGATGGGCAAAGGGCGAGTCGGGAAACTCGCGGATATCCACGATATATTTGATTTCGACCTCTGTGCCTGCGCGTTTTTCAAGCAGGGGCCTGTTTTCGGTCAGCATTTCGGCAGTGCCGCTGCCTACCGTTCCAAAGCCGAGTATTGCAATTTTCATAGACGTGTCACCTCAGTGTTCGGTTTTTTACCGTATTTATCTTTTTTAGTATTGTAGCATAAAGGAAAGAAAAAATCAAGTGTATCGGGCAAAAAGAAGAATAAATGGAAAAGTTGTGCAAAAAATAGAAAAAGCGGAAGATATTTTCAAAATTTTTGTCGCAAAATCGGTTGACAAGCCCGTCTTTTTTTGATATAATAAACGATAATAAAAAACTGAATTACATAGCGAAAGGAATGAAACCTATGAGCGAAAAGATCCTGATGGAAGGCTTGACCTTTGACGACGTGCTTCTGATCCCCCAGAAGAGCGAGGTTCTCCCCGCAGACGTTTCCTTGAAGACCAGACTGACGCGTAAGATCACCCTGAACACCCCCCTGATCAGTGCCGCAATGGATACGGTTACTGAGGCAAACATGGCAATTGCTATGGCGCGTGAGGGCGGCATCGGTATTATTCACAAGAATATGCCCATCGAGCGACAGGTAGAGCTTGTTGAATGCGTTAAGCGCAATGAGAACGGCGTTATCACCAACCCCTCCTTCCTCTCCCCCACCCACAAGGTGCAGGATGCAGAGGATCTGATGCATCGCTTCCGCATTTCGGGCGTTCCCGTATGTGTGGAGGGCAGAAAGCTCGTAGGCATCATTACCAACCGCGATATGCGCTTCCTTGCTCCCGAGGATTACAACGATCCCATCGAGAAGCATATGACGCGTGTTCCCCTTATTACCGCTCCCGTTGGCACCACGCTGACCGAGGCGCGTGCCATCCTTTCCAAGAATAAGGTCGAAAAGCTTCCCATCGTAAACGAAGACGGTATTCTTGAAGGCCTTATCACCATTAAGGATATTCAAAAGGCAACCAAGTACCCCAACTCCGCCAAGGACGCAAGCGGCCGCCTTCTTTGCGGTGCGGCGATCGGCGCAACGAAGGACGTGCTTGACCGTGCGGCAAAGCTTCTCGCCGTTGGTGCGGACGTTCTCGTGCTCGACTCGGCACACGGACACTCGCAGGGTATTATTGACAGCGTTCGCAAGGTGAAGGAAGCATTCCCTGACTGCCAGCTTATCGCAGGTAATATCGCAACGCCCGAGGCGGCTCGCGATCTTATCGAGGCAGGTGCCGACGCGATCAAGGTCGGTATCGGCCCCGGCTCCATCTGCACCACGCGCGTGGTTGCGGGCATCGGCGTTCCTCAGGTTACCGCCATTATGACGGTTTACGAGGTGGCTAAGCAGTATAACGTTCCCGTTATCGCCGATGGCGGTATCAAGTATTCGGGCGACATCGTAAAGGCGATCGCATCGGGTGCTGAGACCATCATGGTAGGCTCTCTCCTTGCAGGCTGTGAGGAGTCTCCCGGAGAAAGCGAGATCTATCAGGGCCGTCAGTTCAAGGTTTATCGCGGTATGGGCTCGCTCGCCGCTATGGAAAAGGGCTCCAAGGACCGTTACTTCCAAGAGGGCAACAAGAAGCTCGTTCCCGAGGGCGTTGAGGGCCGTGTTCCCTACAAGGGCATGGTTGCCGACACCATCTATCAGCTGATGGGCGGCTTGCGCGCAGGTATGGGCTACTGTGGCTGTGCCACCGTTGCCGAGCTGAAGGAAAAGGGTAAGTTCGTCCGCATCACCGCCGCAGGTCTTCGCGAGTCGCATCCTCACGATATCAGTATCACGAAGGAAGCACCGAACTACAGCGTGTCGGGCTAACATAGAAAAATGGCGCACCTTGCTTTGTCAAGGTGCGCCAACTTTATTACGCGCTATATTCTTATATATTCCCCAAAAAAGAGCAGTCGAAACGACTGCTCTTTTTTTGTCTTAATCGCGAGGACCAAAGAAGATAGCGCGGCTTTCGGCGGCGATGGTTTCTGCCTTGGCAACGAGCATTGACTTGGTTGCGTTGTACTCGTTCATAGCCTTCTGGTAATCTGCCGCAATACCGTCAAGAACGGATTTATGTACCTCAAGCGCTGCCAGGTATTCGTTCTTCTGCTTGATCTTGTAGACAAGATAAAGAACGAAGGGGAAGATAAGAAGAAGGAAAAGAATGGCGCAGGTCTTGATGCTGATCGGTGCGGGCGCAGCAGGTGCAACGGGAGTTTTTGCAGATACGGGCTTTTGCAGTGCGTTATACTCTGCAACCTTTTCCTCGTAGGCTGCCTGATGCTTAACAAGCTGGGGGTAAACCTTATCCTGCGTTTCACGCGACATAACGATCTGGCTTCCGTTCATAGAAACCAGCTCCCAGCCGAAGGATTCGTAGTGAGAAACGGTGCTTTGCGCGCCCCAAGGACCCGCTTGAAGAATTTTAGATTCTCTTGACATATTGATCTCCTTTGAATTTAAGATTGACAATTATTAGTATACAATAGTATTTTTAAAATGTCAAGTAAAATTTTATAATAGTAATGAGTAGATTTACCCGATAGGAGAGCAGATATGTCTTACACGTTGAATGAAAATATAAAAAGACTCCGTCTTGCCCGCGGAAGCAGTCAGGTATCGCTTGCGCGGGAGTTGGGTGTGACAAAGCAGTGCGTTTCCAACTGGGAAAACGGAAACGTGCTTCCGTCTATCGAGATGCTCTCGCGCCTTGCAGACATATTTGCCGTTACCACGGACTATCTTCTCGGCAGAGAGGAAAGCGCACTCTTGGACGTTTCAAGCCTCACCGACGCGCAACGTGGGCATATTTCTCTTTTGATCGAGGATTTTACGTGGCTCAACGGAAAAGGCTGAGTGGATTCTTTATGCATAGTATAACAGCGTTTTTTACAAATGTCAAACAACAGTTGGTTGAAAAAGGCGTCCGATTTTGCAAAACAAAAACAGCAGACTGCGATATCTGCTGTTTTTTCTAATCATTGGTTTACATTTAAAGCTGATCGGCAAGGTCAAGCACAAGTCTTTCGGTCTTTTCCCAGCCGAGGCATGGGTCGGTGATGGACTTGCCGTAGATGTTTTCGCCGATCTTTTGCGCGCCGTCCTCGATATAGCTTTCGATCATAAGACCCTTGACCATTTTTCTTACGTGCGCATTATGGCGGCAACTGTGGAGAACCTCCTTGGCGATGCGAGGCTGTTCAAGATATTTCTTGCCGGAGTTCGCGTGGTTGGTGTCCACGATCACCGCCATGTTGGCAAGGCCCGATGCCTCGTAGATCTCGTAGAGGTAATTTAAGTCCTCGTAGTGATAGTTGGGAAGCGAGTTGCCGTGCTTATTGACGTAGCCGCGCAAAATGGCGTGGGCGAGGGGGTTGCCCTTGGTCTGCACCTCCCAGCCGCGATAAAGAAAGGCGTGGGGGTGCTGTGCGGCGGTGACGGAGTTCATCATAACCGAAAGGTCGCCCGCGGTGGGGTTTTTCATGCCGACGGGGATATCGATTCCGCTGGCGGTGAGGCGGTGCTGCTGGTTTTCCACCGAGCGCGCGCCGACGGCAACGTAGGAAAGAATGTCCGAAAGATAGCGGTGGTTTTCGGGGTAGAGCATCTCGTCGGCACAGGAAAAGCCCGTCTCGGCAAGCGCGCGAAGGTGGATCTTGCGAATGGCGATGATGCCGTGAAGAAGGTCGGGCATCGCGTTCGGGTCGGGCTGGTGAAGCATCCCCTTATAGCCGTCGCCCGTCGTGCGCGGCTTGTTGGTGTAGATGCGGGGGATAAAAAGAATTTTATCCTTGACCTTTTCTTGCAGCACGCGAAGGCGGCTGATGTAGTCGATCACCGCGTCCTCTTTGTCGGCGGAGCAGGGTCCGATGACTAAAATAAGGCGGTCGTCCTTACCTGTGAAAATGTCGGCGATCTCACGGTCGTTTTGCGCCTTCACGGCGGCAAGGGCGGGGGAAACGGGAAACTCTGCCTTGATATCCTTCGGGATCGGCAGCTTTCGTATGAAATTCATATTGTTCATCATAGTCTTTTCCTCTTTTCGTTTTAAGAAGGCTTTTTGTCAAAAAGGGAGCGGCGCGCGGTGGAAAGACGCATCATTTCCCGCATCCCCTCGCGGTCGCCCTCTGCGAGCATTTGGCGCAAGCGGTCAAATTCCTTAGCAAAGGTGTCCATCTGGGACAAAAGCGCCTCGCGGTTTAAAAGAAACAGCTCGCTCCACATCTCGTCGTTGATCTTGGCGATGCGCGTCAGATCTCGGAAGGAGTCGCCCGTGTATTTTTCAAGCCCGTCGGACGTGTTTGCCGTCATCAGCGTAACGGCGATGCAGTGCGTTAACTGAGAAAGAAAGGCGATCATCTCGTCGTGCTTTTCGGGAGAAAGCTCGCTGATGGTCTTAAAGCCTAAGACCCTGCCAAGCTCCTTGCAAAGCGCTATTCCCTCGGGCGTGTTTTTTTCGGTCGGAGTAACGATATAGTTCGCGCCCTTGAAGATCTCGTCGTCGCTGTACAGCACGCCGCTTCGCTCGCGGCCTGCCATTGGATGCGCGGCGATGAACTCCACGTCCTCGCGCAAGATGCCTTGCACGGTGTCCACGATCTCGCCCTTCACTCCCGTAACGTCGGTAAGCACCGCGCCCGACCGGAAGAGCTTTTGGTTTTCCTTCACCCACTCGATGAAAACGGATGGGTAAAGCGCGCAAATAATTACGTCTGCCCGCGCGATAAAATCGGCATCGGGCTCGGTCTTGCCCTCGCAGATCATTCCGTGTGCGAGAGCGTATGCAATATCCTCTGCACTTTTGGTGATACAGCGAACGCGAAAGCCCGCTTTGGAGAGCGCCTTGGCGTATCCTCCGCCGATCACACCGAGACCGACGATCAAAACGTCGGTTTCCTTGGTAAGCTTCATTTTTTTACTTTCGTAGTTTACAAACCTCGTTTTATGTAAACAATAGTTTCCTTTTTTGAAAATTTCAATCCTTTGTTTTTGTGATGGAAATGCCAAGCGCCTCTAACTTTTTGAAAAAATCGGGGAAGCTCTTGCTTACCGCCTCGGCATCCGTGATCTCGCCGCCCGTCAGCGTAAGCAGGATAGCGAGAGCCATCACTACACGGTGGTCGTTGTGCGCGCAAAGAGGGACGCTCGGTGCGTGAAAATCGGTGGGATAGACCACAACGCTGTCCTCCTTTACCGTGACCGTCGTGCCAAAATGGCGAAGCTCCTCCGCCATCGCCTCGGCGCGATCGCTTTCCTTGATCTTTAAGCGTGCCGTTCCCGTAAAGATCGCGCCGTTTTTGGCGGCGGCGAGGGCAAAGAGAACAGGACCAAGGTCGGGGCAGTCGCCGATGTGAACGGCGGGCGTGCCGCGCGAAAGAAGGGGAATAAATCTTTCGTACGCCTTGTCGCCTTGCAGGGAATTCGCCTTCAAGCCTACGACGGAAACGTCGTTTCCAAGAGCATCAAGAGCGGCAAAGAATGCCGCGCCCGAGTAGTCGCCCTCCACCGTCGTTTCACTTGCCTTATAGCTCTGCCCACCCTTGATAAAGAGGGTGTTTTCGTCCTGCCAGACCACGGAAACGCCGAATTCGGCAAGTGCCGAAATCGTCAGCGAAATGTAGGAGCGGCTCTCGATCGGCGGGGTAATGGACACTGTGCTATCCCCTTGAAGAAGCGGAAGCGCGAAGAGAAGACCGCTGATAAATTGGCTCGAAATGTTGCCCTTCACGTGAAAGTCGCCCGCCTTTAAGGGTCCCTGCACCGCGATCGACGAGGCACCCTTTAAAAAGGTCAAGCCCTTCTCGCGCGCAAGCGTTTCGTAAACGCTCATCGGACGGGAAAGAAGTGAGGGCGCTCCCTCAAAGAGCACAGGCTCGCCCGAAAGAAGTGCGATGGGAATAAAGAAGCGAAGCGTGCTTCCGCTTTCGCCTGCGCGAAGGTGGGAAAGAGGAGTTGCTCTTTTGGCGTCAAAGCCGCGCACGAAGGCGGTGCCGTTCTCGACCCGACACTCCGCGCCTAACGCGCGAAGGCAGGAAAGCGTTGCAAGAACGTCTTGGCTTTCCTCAATTCCGTGGATAACGCTTTCCCCCTCAGATAGACCCGCCGAGATCAAGAGGCGATGCGCCATGCTCTTGGAGGGAGGAGCGCTGACGGTGCCGCTCGCGCGACCCGCCATAATATGTACGTTCATTATTTTTCCCCTTTGTGCTTTTCTAAAAGCGCGATGGCATCTATATAGCCGTCGGTGCCGCGACCCGATACCGTGCCGATGCATGCCGCTCGGATATAGCTGATGCGTCTGAAATCCTCTCTTTTGTCTACGTCTGAGATATGCACCTCGACGGTGGGAAGAGAGGTTGCCTTTACGGCATCAAGAAGGGCGATGCTGGTATGCGTGTAGGCACCGGGATTGATAACGATACCGTCCGCCCCTGCGAAAAACGCCTTGTGTATGAGGTCCACAAGCTCGCCCTCGTGGTTGGTTTGATAATACTCTGCTTCTATGCCTTTGGAAAGGCAATAAGCTTCAATTTTACGAAGGAGCGATTCGTAGCTTTCGCTTCCGTAAACGCTCGGCTCACGCAAGCCCAAAAGGTTGAGATTCGGGCCGTTCAAAACAAAAATTTTCACAGGGATAGCTCCTTTCTTATGCTTTCGCACACCTCGCTCGGCGTGCCGTTGATTTCCGTTTTTACGTCCGCGGCGGCGAGATATTTTTCGTAACGCGCGCGGTAAAGTTCCTCAATCGCCTCGGGGCTCTTCGCGGTCGGGCGGTCGGGCGTGGGGAGAAGATCTCCAAGCGCTCTGTCCAAAAAGACGAGAGTGCCGTTTTGCTTTAAGCGAAGGACGTTTTCTTCCCGAAGGATCGCTCCGCCGCCTGTGGCAATTATGCAACCGCTTCTTTTGGAAAGTGCGGCGAGCGTTTCGCTCTCAAGCGCGCGGAAGGTGTCCTCGCCGTCCTCGGCAAAAATGTCGGGAATCGTGCGCCCGACGGTCTTGACAAGCTCCGCGTCCGCATCGAAAAACGGGCGGGAAAGAGCCTTGGCAAGAAGCTCTCCGACGGTGCTTTTGCCCGAAGAGGGCATACCGATAAGAACGATGTTTTCTTTTTCGGAAACAATGCTTTTGTAAACCTTACTTAGCAAATCAGGGTCGTATTTCTTGTCAAAAAAGATCTCAGAGGCGTAAAACGCCTGTGCGACGAGCATATATAGACCGCCGCCCGCAACGATGCCGCGCGCCCTTGCCTCGCTGACAAGACGGGTGCGAAGGGGATTGTATATCGCATCAAAGACACCCGAAAGCGAGGGGAAAAGAGCAAGAGAAACGGGCGAGCCGTCGGTGCTTGGATACATTCCGACGGGGGTGGTATTAAAGAGAAAATCAGCGTCGGCGTGCGCTTTTAAATCCTCGTAGGAGATCGCGCCGTCCTTTGCCGTGCGGCTGACGCGCAAAACCTCGCGCGCCCCCAAATGCTTTGCCACCGCGCACGCGGTGCGCGAGGTTCCGCCCGTACCCAGCACAAGCACCTTTTTGCCCTCAAGCGTGGTAATGCCCATCTCCTTTAAGGCGGCAATAATCCCGTAAAAGTCGGTGTTGTAGCCAAAAAGCCGTCCCCCACGGTTGACGACCGTGTTGACCGCGCCGATCGCCCTTGCCTCGTCGGAGATCTCGTCGAGATAGGGA
Organism: Eubacteriales bacterium; assembly: GCA_045656965.1. GTDB lineage: Bacteria > Bacillota > Clostridia > Oscillospirales > CAG-272 > UBA1740. Next base: position 1,006 of record JAZOSE010000107.1, on the reverse strand, counting down.
ATCACGTCGGTCTTGTAGGGAATGGTCACGTTGATCGCCGAGAACGCCTTTTCCGTCATAAAACGGGCAAGCTCCTCCTTCGCTACCTCGCAAAGCTCGTACGGATACGAGCCGAGACGCGCGTGTATTTCTCCCGAAAAGCTATGCGAAAGATGCTCGCCGATACAGCCGTATACCATACAAATTCTCCTTTTTGTAAATATTAGTTGTCGTTTGAAAGATAATCCGTGCCAAATCGAAGCGCTAAAAGATCACCGAGCGCAAGTGCCGTGCAGGCGTTTACAACCGCGGCGGCGCGGTGAACGATAGAGGGGTCGTGTCTGCCCTTCACCGCTATTTTTGCGTTCTCTCCCGTAAGGAGCGACACCGACTCTTGCTCCTTATAGATCGAGGGGGTCGGCTTGATCACGGTGCGGAAAAGAAGGGGCATTCCGTTTGTGATGCCGCCGCTCACGCCGCCGTTATGGTTGGTTTTGGTGAGGATCTTGCCGCTTTCGTTTATAAGCGCGTCGTTTGCCTCGCTGCCGCGCATATCGGCAAAGCCGAAGCCCGCGCCGAAGGAAACACCCTTCACGGCGGGGATGGAAAAGAGCATATGCGAAAGCGTGCTTTCCACGCTGTCAAAAAACGGCTCGCCTACGCCCGCGGGCATACCGAGAACGGCGCTTTCGAGAATACCGCCCACGCTGTCACCCTCGCTTTTTGCGGCGAGAATGGCGTTTTGCATTCCTTCCGCCGCATCGGCGGAAAGAACGGGGAAGGACATATCCTTGAGGGTGAGAATGTCGTCCTCAAGATGCCGAAAGGCGCGGTCGGACACGCCGCCGAGCGCGGCGATATGCGTGCCGATCTTGATGCCCTTCTTTTCTAACGCGTCGGCAACGATAGCGCCGAGCGCCACGAGCGGCGCGGTGAGCCTGCCCGAAAAGTGACCGCCGCCGCGATAGTCCTCGTATCCGTGGTATTTTATATGCGCCGTATAGTCGGCGTGAGAGGGGCGCGCAAT
>JAZOSE010000106.1:0-5578 GCA_045656965.1 Eubacteriales bacterium | reverse complement strand
TTCTAACGCGTCGGCAACGATAGCGCCGAGCGCCACGAGCGGCGCGGTGAGCCTGCCCGAAAAGTGACCGCCGCCGCGATAGTCCTCGTATCCGTGGTATTTTATATGCGCCGTATAGTCGGCGTGAGAGGGGCGCGCAATACGCTCGCCCTCGTAGTCACAGCTGCGGCGGGTTTCGTTCTTGATAAGAATAGTCAAGGGCGCGCCCGTTGTTTTCCCACGGAAAACGCCGCTGACAAAACGAAAATCGTCTGCCTCAACGCGCGCGGTGGAAAGTGCGCCCGAAGGGCGACGGAGCGAGAGCGCACGGCGGATCTTGTCCTCGTTTACGGGAATGCCGGGGGCGATGCCGTCAAGAACTGCGCCGATCTCTTCTCCGTGGCTTTCGCCAAAGAGCGTGACGGCAAGGCTCTGTCCAAAGGTGTTTTTCATAAATAAACCTCACGCGCGAGGCTAAGAAGCGCCTCGGGCGTCATCTTTTTTTCTTCAAAGGTGCCGATCTTCTCTACAAAGATGGCGTTGATAAATTTTCCTTCCGCCTTTTTGTCGTGCAAAAGTGCCTCAAAAACAGCGTCGGGCGAAACGGGTGAGACGGTGGGAAGAGAAAGTCTCTTGTAGATGCTAAGAAGCCTTGCTCGCACATCGGGCGAGCAGACGGGAAGCATACCGAGTGCCACGCACTCGCCGTGATAAAGACCGTTTTCTCTTTCTTCTATTCCGGCACGGCTCTCAATGCCGTGACCGACGGTGTGACCGAAATTAAGCACGCGGCGAAGCCCGCCCTCGCGCTCGTCCTTTTCCACCACCGATGCCTTGATCCGCACGCACGCCCCGATGATCTCGTCGAGCCTTTCCGTAGGCTCGCCGTCTTCAAAAAGCGCAAAAAGCGATGCGTCGAGCGTTACCGCCATTTTCAGCGCCTCGGCAAGCCCCGCGCTCACCTGCCGCGCGGGCAAAGTGGATAAAAGCGAGGGATCGCAAAGCACGCCGCGCGGCTGGTAGAACGCGCCGACGGCGTTTTTCACGCCCGAAAGATTCACGGCGACCTTGCCGCCCACCGAAGCGTCGACCGCAGAAAGAAGGGTGGTGGGAATATTGTAAAAATCAATGCCGCGCATATAAGAGGCGGAAACAAAGCCCGCAAGGTCTCCGACCACGCCGCCGCCAACGGCAACGACACAGTCGCCGCGGGTGAAGCCCGCTTGGAGCATTTTCGTTAAGATCTCTTCGTAGGTAGCAAGGCTTTTGCTGCCCTCGCCCTCTTCAACGGTAACGACGAGGGGCTTTTTGCATGCGTTGGCAACGGCTTCGGCATATTCCCTCGGCACGCCCGCGTCGGTCAAAACAAGCACGCGGCGCGAAAGGTCAAAGAACTCCTTGACGCGAGAAAGAAGCCCCCTCCCGATATAAACGGGATAAGAGCGCTCGCCGAGCGAGACCTTTATTTCTTTGGTCTTTTCCATCAAAGCTCTCCTTGTTTATTCAGTATAGCTGCCCGCAACCTTTAATTTGTCGCAAAGCTCGCCGAGCGCGGCAAGCATCGCGCGTCCCTCGCTCGTGTCGATATTTCCCTCCGCCTCGGCGTAGAAGTAATATTTCCACATAGAGTTCTTTAAGGGGCGGGAGCGAAGATTTCTCATATTGAAGCCGAATTTTCCGATCACGTCAATGGCGCGCGCAAGTGCGCCCGCCTCGTGAGATACGGTGAAAACGAGGATAAAGCGGCCATTCATTCTCGCCGATGCGGGAAGAGTGTGGCGCGCACGGGTGAACACGGCAAAGCGCGTGGTGTTCGTTTGGCTGGCGTTGAGGTTGTGGTCAAGCACAGAAAGGGAAAAAAGCTCGGCACTCTCCGCACTCGCAATGGCGGCAAGGTCGTGCCTTCCCGCCTCCTTGACCGCCTTCGCCGCGCGGGCGGTGTTTTCCGCCACGACCGTCTTAAAGCCGTGCGCGCGGATAAAATCGGCACATTGGGCGAGCGCTTGCGGATGGCTGATGACCTCGCGCACGTCCTCGAGCTTTGTGCCCGAAACGGCTAAAAGGTCTTGCACGATGGCAAGCTCGTACATTCCCGAAACCGAAAGCGAGCCTGAAAAGAGAAGGTCCGTGACCTCGCCGACCTCGCCCGCGTAGGAGTTTTCGATCGGCAAAACGGCGGCGTAGCACTCGCCCGCCTCTACCGCGCGGTAAGCCTCGGCGAAATTCTTGTAGCCCACGCGCTCCGCGCCCTCAAATACCTTGCCCGCGGCGATGTGGGCAAAAGCCCCCTCAACGCCCGAGTAGGCAACGCGCATTCCCTCGGAAAGCTCGCGCTGGTAGGTCTTAGATATTTTCATTAAATTCTTTAAAAAGCTCGCGTAGTGGTCGCGGAGCTTTTCGTTTTCAATGCGCGAAAGCCCTGCCTCCAGCACCTGTGCCTCACGCGAAGGGTCAAGCACGGGAAGCCCATGCTCTCGCTTGTAGGCGGCAACGCTTGCCGCCTCCTCCATGCGCTCTTCAAAGAGACGTGCCATCTGTGCATCGATGCGGTCAATATTCTCTCTGGCTTTTTTTAATTCGTCCATTGTAAATAACCCTTTACAAATTAATAATTTTAAAGGTTGTATTCCTTGGCAAGCGCACGGAATGCGGGGAGCGCGCGCTCGATCTGCTCGGTGCCGACGCAGTAGGAAATGCGCACGTAGCCGGGTGCGGCGAAATCGTCACCGGGAACGATGAGAAGCTCGTGCTTTTTCGCGCGCTCCGCGAACGCGTACGCGTCCGCCTCGGGCGATTTTAAAAAGAGGTAGAAGGCACCCTCCGGCTTAACGGCGGTGTAGCCGTACTCGGTGAGCGCACTGTAAAGCAAGTCGCGGTTGCGCTTGTAGACGGATACGTCCGAGGTCTTGCCTAACACCTTAGGGATAAGATGCTGGAAAAGGCTGGGCGCGCAAACGTAGCCAAGCGATCTTCCCGCGCCGCAAATAGCGGCATAGAGCGCCGCCTTCTCCTTCGCCGTGGGAGAGACGAGGATATAACCGATGCGCTCGCCCGGCAGGGAGATCGACTTCGAGAAGGAGTAGCAAACGAGGGTGTCGGGATAGTAAAGCGTGGGGTAGGGAACCTCCACACCGTCATACGCAAGCTCGCGGTAGGGCTCGTCGGCAATCAGGTAGATGGTGTGACCGTACTCCTTCGACTTTTCGGTGAGGATCTCTCCAAGTCGCGTGAGCGTTTCTGCGGAAAGAACCGTTCCCGAGGGGTTGCAGGGTGAGTTGATGATCACCGCCGCCGTTTTCTCGTTTAAAACGGAAAGAAAAGCGTCGAAGGAGATCTGGAAGGTCGCCTCGTCAAGCGGAACGACGGAAAGAGATGCCCCCGTTTGCTCGGTGAATACACGGTATTCGGGGAAGAAGGGGGCAAACGCCACGACCTCCTCGCCCGCGCCCGCCACAGCGGAAAGACACGCGGAGAGGGAAGCGGCGGCACCCACCGTCATATATAGATCGTTTGCCGTGCAGCCGACACCGTAATTTTCGTTTAAATAATCGGCGATCGCGCCGCGCACGCCTGCGTCACCCTGCGCCGAGGTGTATCCGTGAAGCGATACCGCGTCGCGCTCGGTAAGAAGCGAAAGAAGTGCCTCCTTGACGCATTCGGGCGCGGGAACGCTGGGGTTTCCAAGGCTGAAATCAAAAACGTTTTCTTCTCCGATCTCCGCCTTTCTCTTTTTTCCGTACTCAAAGATCTCGCGGATCACCGAGCGCTTCTCGCCAAGGGCTTGCATTCTTTTAACGATCATTTTTTCAAATTCCTTTGCAATGTTCTTTTTTGGTTAACGGTGTTAACTTGTGAATGCATTATACCGCTTTTTTGCTCATTTGTCAAGAGTTTTAAGCAAAAAATAAGGGAAAAGGCTTGATTTTTTTGGTTTTTTCTGTTAAAATACAATTGATTAACAGTGTTAACTTGGAAGGGAGCAACGATATGGCAGAATACGATGGCTCAAGCCTTGACGTGCGCGAGGCTCTGATCCTTGCGGGAATAGAGGAGTTGGAGGCGCGCGGAACGGCGGGCTTCTCGCTTCGCCGCGTGGCGAATGCGTGCGGCGTTTCCTGCGCCGCACCGTATAAGCATTTTAAGGATAAGGATGCGTTTTTCGACGCGATCGCCGCCTACGTCGACGAAAAATGGTCGTTTCTTGCGGAGCATATTTCGGCGGTGATCGAGGACAGCGAGGAAAGGCTGCTGGAGCTTTGTCTTGCCTCGGTGCGCTTTTCCCTCGGCAACCCGCACTTTCGCGCGGTGCGTATGATCAAGCGTGAGGGGAAGCACCGCACCCATTTGGGCGAAGCGGCGGAAGCTCTTTTTCACGAGATAGCGACAGCGCGCGGCGCGGCGGAGGAACGAGAGGCGAGAGCCCTCTTTGCCCTGCGCTCGCTCGTGGCGGGCGCTACCTTGATGTTAGAGGACGAAACGCTCTCGGCAAACGCCGCCACCTTCGCGCTCTTAAAGGACGCGCTTCGCGCCGAAATAAAGTTTTAACCACAAAAAGAGGCGTTGCATAAGATATTAACGTAGGGCGGAAGGGCGAGAGCCAAAACCATTCTCCGCTCAAACGGAAGGACATCATTATGAACAACTGCCTTTGTCATCTCTTCGACGATAACTGCACCTGGGTCATCATTCTTGCGCTGATCGTCGTATTCTGCGTTTGCTGCAACGGCTAACGAAAAAACATAACCCGCACTCGCGCGCTTCGGCGCGCGAGTGTTTTTTTTGCGCCAAAATGCCATGGATTACACGCTCAGACCGTCCCCAAAATCTCTTTTTCCCCGAAAAGCATTGATACATCTGGAAAAAACGCATTTTTTTATAACTCCGAAAAGATAAAAAAGCACAAGAAAAAGAATAAAAAAGAACATTGACGGGAACACCATATTTTGCTATAATATAATATACAATGAAGAATTGTAACCATTTTCCTTGTACATAAGCAACAAAAAAGGGAGAAATAGGAAAACGGTTGCAAGGAACCGGGCGATAAATGCCCACTCATTTCGTTAGACCAAAAAAGAAAACATATGAAAGGAGAGAGCATATGTACAACACCCCCAAGGCAGAGCTTCTTTATCCCGAGACCGAGGCTGTGCTGAGTGATGTTATCGGCATATCGCAGGAGCAAAACGATAACGAATTTAACATCACCGACCTGCTCTAAGGGGCAGAAAAAAGCGCACCCCACGGTGCTACCTCGGTGAAGGCGTACCCATAAGGGTAAAAACAGCGCCCGCCGAAATTTATGAAAGGAAAAAGAACTATGAAACGCTTTTTATCCCTGTTTCTCGTGCTTGCCACGCTTCTTTGCATGATCCCCCTCGCGGTATCGGCAGAAGCAGCACAGCCCGAGGCACAAGCGGAAGCGACTGCCACTTACCGTGATCTTTACGTTAAGGACGGCCTCGTTTCCCTTCTTGACGGCTTTGCCGCCACTGCCGGCAACAACGACAAAAAGGTCCTCACTCCTGTACCTCTTTACGGCGTAGAGGGCTATGGGGACTATATCGACCCCTCCGAGTACACCGCTAAAATTGTGTAT
>JAZOSE010000105.1:0-34392 GCA_045656965.1 Eubacteriales bacterium | reverse complement strand
TATCACGGTCAACGCCGCTTGGAGCCTCTCCCGTTCGATCGAGAAGGCGGCAAGCTACGATGAGATCTACGCAAAGGCTGACTATATCACCCTGCACGTTCCCGCAACCGAGACCACCAAGGGTATGATCAACGCAAAGACCATCGCTTCGATGAAGGACGGCGTTCGCATCATCAACCTTGCGCGCGCTGACCTTGTCAACGCGGAGGATCTGAAGGCGGCGCTTGCCGAGGGCAAGATCGCTTCCTACGTGACCGATTTCCCCACCCCCGCAACCATCGGCGTTAAGGGCATTGTGAACATTCCTCACCTTGGCGCTTCCACCTTTGAGTCGGAGGATAACTGCGCGGTGATGGCAGCAGAAGAGCTTGACGAGTTCCTTTCCAACGGTAACATCCGCAATAGCGTCAACTACCCGAACGTCTCCATTCCTCACACGGGCGCGTCTCGCGTATGCCTTGCGCACAAGAATATTCCCAACGTGCTTTCCTCCATCACCTCCATCATCTCGGAGAAGGGCATCAACATTGAGAATATGTCCAACGCATCGCGCGGCGACTTTGCTTACACCATCGTAGAGATCGCAAGCGATATTCCCGCAGGCGCGAAGGAAGCTTTTGAGGCGATTGAGGGTATGATCCGCGTCACCCTGTATTAAACGGCTCGCCCTTTTGGGCATAAACCGCCGTTTTCGACCGCTCGACGTAGGGAACTACGCCTTCGGGTCAAAGAACGACGCTTTCTGCACCAAAATCATCGAGCCTAAAAGCTTTGCGATAAAAGGGATAGGTAAATAGCCTATCCCTTTGTTATTTGCTTTGTTTTTTAAAAGGTGTTAAGATTGAAAAACTACGGTTTTTTCCATATTATTATGTTTTTGCTTGTTAGTGCCGTTTTAGCCTCTCGCAGTATCATATACAGCTTCGGGTCAAATAACGACGCTTTCTGCACCAAAATCATCGAGCCTAAAGGCTTTGCGATAAAAGGGATAGGTAATAGCCTATCCCTTTGTTATTTTCTCTCTTTTTATAATATTAAGGGTTTTTAAGCTCCTCGGCGGCAAAGTCAACGGTGGAGTGCGAGGTGATTTTGTTGATATAAAGCATAGCTTTTCTCCTTTTCGGTTTTCTAATTTGATAGTAGCACAAAAGCCCATTTTCCCGAAATGTAGAAACGGATAAAAAACTTATAAAATCGGATATTTTATAAAATCGGTTAAGAATAGGGGGTGCAAAAAGGGCGAGAGATTCTCGCCCTTTGAGGTGGTTTTGACTTCTATGGTGCGAGCGCTTGCCAAGGCTTAAAACGGGTCGCCGCATTCGGGGCAAAAACGGGGCGTTTCGCCGGGAGCGGGCTCGTATCCGCATTTATCGCATTTGAGAACGGGCTTTTTCGCACCGCACTCGGAGCAGAACTTGCCTGTGTTTTTCGCGCCGCATGCGCAGACCCATTCGCCTGCGGGGGCGGGCTTTTTCGCGCCGCACTCGGAGCAGAACTTGCCTGTGTTAACGGCGCCGCACCCACACGTCCAGCCGTCAGCCGCGGGGGCGGGAGCGCTTGCCCTTTCGCTTTCGGCGCGGTCATAGAGCGACGCGGCATTCATTCCGCCCGCGGCTTGTGCCATGCCCATGCCCATAAAGCCCATCATAGCGCCGCCCGCGTTCTCAGCGGCTGCCTTCATAGCCTCGGCTTGCGCGTCGACCATAGCGGCGGCACCCATAGCGGCGGAGCGGTAAACCGCCTTGCGCTGAAGGTCCTTGATGAGCGCCTCGTCCTCGTCGGAGGCGGTGGCGGAGTTGATAGCGACGGTGACGACCTCGATGCCGCGGTGGAGCGTCCACTCCTTCGAAAGCTCCTCTCGGAGCGCGTCGCGGATGGCGAGGGAGTGACCGGGAAGGGCGCTGTAACGGATGCCCTGTGCCGAAATTCTCGCAAGAGCGGGGCCGAGGTGGGTCAAAAGCTCGGATTTGAGCTGTGCGTCGATGCTCTCGCGCGTGTAGTCCTCAGAGACGTTGCCCGCCACGTTGGTATAGAAAAGAAGGGGGTTGGCGATGCGGTAGGAGAATACGCCGTTGAGGCGGATGGCGATATCAATATCAAGCCCGATAGAAGCATCGACCACGCGGAAGGGAACAGGCTCGCGCGTGCCGAACTTATTGTCTACGATCTCTTTGGTGTTGAAGAAGTAGACGCGCTGGTCCTTGGGAGCCTCGCCGCCGAAGGTGAAGCGCTTGCCGACGGTGCGGAAAACGTCACCGATGCTTTTGCCAAGGCTTCCTTCAAAAACGGAGGGCTCGCTCGAGGTGTCGTAAATAAATTCGCCCGCCTCGGCGCATACCTCAACGATCTTGCCCTGCTCAACGATGAGCATGCATTGCCCCTCGTTGACGGCGATCACCGAGCCGTTTGAAATGATATTGTCCGCGCCGCGACGGTTGCTCGAGCGGCGAGAGGTCTTCTTCTGTCCCTTGGTAACGAGGGTGCGAGCGTCCATCGCGTCGGCATAGAAGTATTCCTTCCACTGATCGCCGAGCGTGGAGCCAATGGCACTGTTAATAGCCTTAATAAGTCCCATAGTGTGTAGGTTCCTTTCTTAATTTTTGTTGTTGTTTGTGTTTATGCGAACACGGGTGACGCGGCTGTAAAGAAACACGTCGCGGCATTCGGAAAGGGAAAAGGATCCCTCGTCCACGTACGCGTCCGCGCGCTTTTGCCTGCGAACGGTGGACATGGCGCGATACATAAAGAAGAGCGAAACACCCGCCGCGAGAAATCCGACCAAAACGGCGATGAGAATGTATAGAAGCGTGCTGTTTTCAGCGCTTTCCGTGCCGTCTGCCGCCCCTACGCTAAGAGATAGCACAAAGGCAAGAGAGATAAACAAAGCAAGAAAAAGTAAAAATTTCTTCATATCGGCACCTCACTTATAAAAAGAAGAGCGCGAGGGCGGTAAGACCGCCAACGACGGTGGCAATAAGCGAGAAGAAGGCGGCAAAGCGACCCTTCGAAACGGGAAGCTTGCCCGACATCTTTCCGCTTTGACCGTTGATAGCAAAGCTGTACGTCTTGTTTTTGTAGCGCGTGGTCATAAACCAAACGGGAAGAAGCGCATAGCGAATATCGTTTCTCGTGAGCGAGATCTCGCGCACGGTGGGGGTGACGGAGAGATAGCCGTGGACGGTGCCGCGAACGGCGGACTCCACGCTTGCGTCAACGCGCTCCTTGGCGCGCACGGCGCAATTCTCTGCCGAGTCGTCGTAGCGGTTGGCGAAGAAGCCCGAAAGATACGCCTTTTCAAAGGGTACGGTCTTGGAGAAGTCGAAGGGCTCGATGGATTCAAGCATCGTGTTGTCCATCGCCACGGATGCGTCGACGGGAATGTCCGAAAAGCTCATTCTTCCGCGGCGGTAAAGACGGTAATAGCTGGTGCGCGTGTAGCGGTAATCGCCTGAGCGCCAAGAGGTCTTTCTCATCGCAGAAAAAACGAAGCGCGAGAGCGTGTCGCAATCGTAGAGCCAGAAGGGCACGTATACACCGCGCAAGCTTTCCAGCTTGTTTTGCTTACGGAAGGAGGAGGGGAGCAGCGGCTTTTTCTTGGAAAAGCGGTCAAGAATTCCCGCCGCGTCCTCGCGCTTTACCGTAAAGGGAAGCACCGCGTCGGGCTTGTAGATGCCGTCCAGCCGCGAGGAAACGAGCGCGGGATTGTCGCAATAGGGGCAAACGGTTGCCGCCGTATCGTCTTTGCAAATGATCTCGCCGCCGCAAGAGGTGCAGCTAAAAAGGGTAGCGCCCTCATCGCTTTGCCAGCAGCTTGCCTTGTCTCCGTATTTTTCCCACGAGCTTGCGCCTAAGGGCGCGTCGTCCTCGTCGAAGAATGCCGCCGCCTCGATCTCGGCACCGCAATACTCGCACGTCATATTCCCCGCGCCGCCGTATTTGAGTGCCGCGTCGCACGCGGGGCATTTGAAGGTTTTGGTTTTTTCGTTTTGCATATGTGACTCCTTTTTATATATAGGAGAAAATGTCAATCTTTCTTTACAAATGTAACGGTTCCGATCTTGATGGTGCCGTCCTCGTTTTCAGCGAAGTACTGGCGGACGGGCTCATTCGTTTTTCCTTCCAGTGCGGCGTTCAGCGATGCGACGTAATCGGAAACGTCGGCGTCGGTGCCGTCGTACTCATAGCCCTCAAGGGTCAGGGCGATATAGCGTGCGCTGCCGTTTTTCTGGATCTCGTAGGTGTAAACGGTGGAGTATTCGGTGTATTCGTCGCTCGTTACGAGCTTTTTGGCGGAAAACTCATAGGTCAAAAAGCCGCTTTGGGATACGTATTTTCCCGAAAGATCGCCGCAAGCGGCGAGGGAAAGGAGCGAGAGAGTAAGAAGTAAAACAGCAAGGGCAAGAGAGAGAATGCGCTTCATAGTGGGTCTCCTTATTTTTCGTTCGCTTCTTTTAAAGCGAGAATTTTTTCAATATAGGCAAATTCCTTTTCGGAGTACTCGTCCTTTTGCTCGTCGCGGATGAGGCGAAGCTGGGGGGCGGAGTAGGCGCGGATCTCGCGGCAGAAGGCGGCGGGAAGCCCGTCCTCGCCCTGCCATTTCTCCTCTCTCTCTTTAGCCTCCTTCTCGGCAAGGGAGAGGAAGAGGGCGGAGACCTCGTAGAAGAGGAAGGCACCGAAAAGACCGAAAACGAGGGCGGCAGAGCCAAGAACGAAGCCACCCGTGGCAACGGCGGTGTTTTCGCCTACGTTCGTGACGCCAAGGGAGAATTCGTATAGCGAAAAGAGAACGGAAAGAAAGAAAAAGATCTTGCCGACGGTGTTCGTCAGTCTTGCGCGAGAAAGGTGCTTCATAAATTTAAACCATCCTTTTTTAGTTATGCCGCTTACAGCGGAAAGCCCTCGGTGCCGCTGATAGCGGTGCCGATCACGGTCGAGAAGCGTGCGTTCTCGGGGATAATGAAGTTAACGCCGAACATATTTGAAAGTCCGTCGAACGCCGCCTTGGCATGGCCGACGTTCGTGAGATTTCCCGTTAAAACGATGTCCTTGATGCCCTTGGCGCGCGCGGCGAAGAGGGCGAGCATTCCCACCGTTTCAAAGACCATATTGAGAATGCCAAGGGCAATATCCGTGTCCTTCGCCGCGTCGGATACCTTGCCGAAGTTGGCGGCGGTCATATGGTCGGGCATCGAAAGGCTTGGGTCCTTCTTGGTGATGTCGCCGATGCGAAGGTCGATGCGCGAAAGGTCGCCCTCCTTTGAGAGCGTGTCGATATACTCAATGTCCTCAGCGCCGATGAGCTTTTTGGATAGCCCGACGAGCGTGCCTCCGCCAACGCCTGTGCCACCGAGATATTCGGGCTCCTTGCCCTTTTCGGCGTAGACGAGCGCGGTGCCCGTGCCCATGCTGACGACGATGGCGCGCTCAAGCCCCGAAAGGTAAAGACCGCCAAGTCCGATAGCGCGGAACTCGGGTACGGTGTCCGACCTTAGCGAGTAGATAGGCTTGGTAATATACGAGGAGCCAACGCCCGTCATCAGTACACGGTCGATGTCCTCAAGAGTTAGGTCGTTTTCATTGATAAATCTGCCGAAGGCGCCGTAGATCGAGGTGATAGCGTCCGACGCGCGCACAAAGAGCGGCTGCATCAGGTGGTGCTTGCCCCCTTTTTTGCCGAAGCCGACGATCTTGGTGGTGCTTCCGCCAACGTCAATTCCGATAACAACTCCCATAAGAGTCTCCTTCCGAAAAAGTTTGGTGTTATACCTATTCTATTATATTGTATCATAAAACCGCCGTTTTTTCAAGGTATATTATATAAAAAGAAGGGCGTTTTTTAAAAAACGCCCGGGGGTCTATACGGATAAGGAGACCTCGCCCGCAGAAATATGCTTTTTTTCGCTGTTTTCGGTGCGAACGACGAGCGCGCCGTCCTCGTCAATATCCAGCACCGTTACCGTCTCGCCGCCCGTCTTTGCCGTGTCAAAGGCGGCGTTGTAGAGGCGCACACGCTTGCCTAAGAGGATAGAGCGCGCGCGGTAGCCCTCCAAAAAGTCGCGCGAGGGCATTTTTTTATAGTAGCCGTAAAAGCGGGAAAGAAAGAGGGAAAGGAAGGCGCGGCGCTTCTCCTCGCCCCCGTCGCCCTTTTCAAAAAGCGCACCCATAACACCCCGAAGCTCGTCGGGGATCTCGTCGGGCAGGGAAAGGTTGATGCCGATGCCGACGACGACAAAAACGTTGTTTTGTAAAGGCTCGTTTACTTTTTCGCTTGTTCCGCTTTCGGCAAGTATGCCCGCGATCTTCTTTCCGTCGAGGTAAAGGTCGTTGACCCATTTGATGCCGACCCGCTTTCCCGAAAGCTCCTCTGCCGCCTCTGCCGCGGCGGTGCCCGCAAGGGCGGTCAAAAGCGGAAAATGCTTGGGGGAAAAATGAGGTCGAAGAAGAAGGCTCAAATAAACGCCCGAGCCCGCGGGGGAATAAAAGCGGCGCGAAAAGCGCCCCTTGCCCTCGCTTTGCGAGCGGGCGACAACGACGAGCCCCTCGCCCTCCCCCTCGCGTGCGAGGGCGGCAAGGTAGGTGTTCGTGGAGGGCAGAGAGTCAAGCTCTAAAATGCGGAAGGGGGAACGGTTTTCTTCCTTCATATCAGCGTCTCCAATATTTACGGTCGAGGCTTCGGTAGTTGACCGCCTCGGCGACGTGCTTTTCAAGGATCAGGTCGCTTCCCGCAAGGTCGGCAATGGTACGGGCGACCTTTAAGATGCGGTCGTGACCGCGCGCCGAGAGCCCGAGCTTTTCAAAGGCGGCGCGGAAAAGGCTTTCTGCCTTTTCGTCGAGCAAGCATTGCTCGCGGATCTCAGCGGGAGAGAGGGCGGCGTTGGAAAGAAAGCTCCCATCTTTGCCTGCTTTTTCCGCAAGGCGAGCGTATCTTTCCTTGCCGAAGGCGCGGGCACGGTTCACGCGCGCACGAATATCCGCCGAGCTTTCCTCGGTGCGTGCCGAGGGGCCGCGCATATCCTCGAAGGTGACGGCGGGAAGCTCTATTTGAATGTCGATGCGGTCAAGAAGGGGACCCGAGATGCGGTCGAGGTACTTTTGCACGTCGCCCGTGCGGCAGGTGCAGGGCTTATTTGAGCCGAAGTTTCCGCATTTGCAGGGGTTCATCGCGCAAACGAGCATAAAGCGCGAGGGATAGCGCACGCGCGCACGCGCACGGGTGACGGTGACGGCGCCGTCCTCAAGCGGCTGGCGGAGCGTTTCGGTCAGGCTCTTGGAAAATTCGGGAAGCTCGTCGAGAAAAAGCACGCCGCCGTGCGCAAGCGAGATCTCGCCGGGCTTGGGGTTAGTGCCTCCGCCGATCATGCCCGCGGGGCTGACGGTGTGGTGCGGCGAGCGGAAGGGACGCGCGGTGATGAGGTTTTCGTTTAAAAGACCCGACACCGAGAAGATCTTGGTGGTCTCTATCGCCTCGTCAAAGGTAAAATCGGGCATAATGGTGGGAATGCGCTTGGCGAGCATCGACTTGCCCGCGCCGGGAGGGCCGATGAGAAGGACGTTGTGACCGCCTGCGGCGGCAATTTCAAGGGCGCGCTTGGCGCGCATCTGTCCCTTCACGTCGGAGAAGTCGAGGGTGCTTTTTACCCTCTTTTCCTCAAACTCGCGCTTGTCGTATTCGGTGGGCGCAAGGGGGGCTTTGCCCCTTAGGTGTGCGAGCAGCTCCGTGACGCTTTCCACACCGTAGACGGTCACGCCGTCCACGACTGCCGCCTCGGCGGCGTTTGCCTTCGGCACGTACACCGTTTTTTTGCCCGCCTCGCGTGCGGCGAGAGTCATACAGAGAACGCCGTTGACTGCGCGGATCTCGCCCGAAAGCGAAAGCTCGCCGATAAAGCAGCTTTCCGAAAGGTCGGCAGGGACGGTGTGCGCGGCGTGCAAGATCGAAAGGAAGATCGCCACGTCAAACGCCGAGCCCTCCTTGCGAAGATCGGCGGGAGCAAGGTTGACCATAATATCCAGCTCGGGAAAGGGAATGTGGCTGTTTTCCATGGCGCTTCGCACGCGCTCCTTTGCCTCCTTGACGGCGGTGTCGCCAAGACCGACCATGTCAAAGCGCGGAACGCGGTTCCACGCCGAGCATTCCACGGTGACAAGCACGGCATCAATGCCGCACACAGCGGCGGTGTAGACGGTAGAAAGCATATTTTACCAACCCCTTCTTATTTACTAATATAAGTGTATCACAGTAAGTGGGAAATGTCAACTTGGGCAAAAGAAAAAAGAGAGAATAAAATCGGTTTTCCGAAATATTCTCTCTGTTTTCATTTGGTAAGGTAGGGTCTTGCTCTGTCAGGTGATCCAGCCGGACCAGCCGGTCTTGAAGGTGTGCGCCTCACTCTCGGCGCTGTCGGAGTGTTCGCTGTCCCCGATGGCACGGACGGTAACCGAGTGCATACCGTCGGAAAGATCCACCACGTGGTAGCTCGTGCCCTCCAAGACGGGAATGTCTCTGCCGTCGATCTTCAAAACGTAGCTTCTTGCGCCGTCAACGGCATCCCAAGAGATGGTCTCGGTGTTGGGGTTCCAACGGGGCTTAGCGGGCGTTTGGCACGCGGGGAGAGAAGGCTCCGGCTCGGGCTCGGGTTCAGGCTCCGGCTCGGGCTCGGGTTCGGGATCGGGATCGGGATCAGGATCGGGATCAGGATTGGGATCGGGATCAGGATTGGGATCAGGATCAGGAGTGGGATCAGGATCAGGATCGGGATCAGGATTAGGATCAGGATCGGGGTCAGGAGTGGGATCGCCGCCTTCGTTGCCACCTTGATCGCCCTGGCTTCCTTGGTTGCCGCCGACATCGTCCGCGTCATCGCAAGAGGAAAGAACGACGGCGAAGCAAAGGAGAAGGGAAAGAATTAAAATCAGTAAAGAGGCTTTCTTCATAGGTTAAACCTTTCCGCGACGGTTGACCGTCGCCTTTAAAGTATCTTTATCAATTATATAAGGAAGTGTAGAGGAGAGTATCAGTTGCCGCTGTCTGCGGAGAGCTCCCAGTCAACGGAGTTCTTCTCGTAGAGGAAGTCGTTGACGACTTGGGTGATAAAGCTCTGCACGACGGCATCCTTTCCGTACTGCGAGTAGAGGTTGTTGAGCGCCTCGTCGCGCGTGACGGTCTGGTTTTGCTCGGCGGCGGACTTAATGATGGCGTCTGCCTGCTCGTTTAAGAGCTTCATATATTTTTCGTATGCACCCTCGATCGCGCCGCTGTTATAGATGGCGTAAAGAAGGAGCTGCTGCTTAACGGTAGAGGGCGCGTACTCGTTTTTGAGGTAGTCCTCGTAGCTTTCAAACTCCTCGCGGCCGTAGCCGAAGTAAGCGCGCGCGTAATCCTCTACCGTGGGATAGGTGACGGAGAAGGTCTCGTACTGATAGCTGTTCTGGTAGTAAAGGTTGATAAACTCGCTGACGGCACTGTCTGCGATCTTGTCAAGCTCCTCGGTGGGAAGAGAGTCGAACTTGATTTCTTCAAGCAGGCCTTGCCAGATAATGCTCGTGGCGTTTTGCTTGCGGGTGGCGTCGAGGCTGTCCTCTACCTTCTTTTTGGTGTCGGCGAAGTATGCCTCGCGTGCCTTTGCGTCGTCGGTTTCGGTGGTCTCAAAGCCGAGAACGTTTTTGATATACTCTGCGGTGAGCGTCTCAAAGCCCTCGACCGTCTTTTCGCTTCCGTCGTTACCCTCGTAGGCGACCTTGTAGTCGACCGAGTAGTCAACGATCAGGGAGAAGGAGAGCTTTTTGCCATTGAGGGCGTAGAAATCGTCCTTTTCACCAAAGTAGTTGTCGGGAAGGGTCGCTTCCAGCGTATAGGGCGTTTCGGTAACGGCGGCGTTTACGGTGACGGTATAGTGGACAAGCTCGTCCTTTTCGTCCTCGTCAACGTCGTGGGTAATATCCAGTTTAAAGCTTTCGCCGAGCGCGACCGACTCGTCCGCGAGCTTTTGCGCGATCTTCTCTTCAAGCGCGCCCTTTGCCTTCAAGGTATCAAGGCGCACGCCGTTTGCGGTCTTGGCTACGGTATCCTTGCCGTCGATCTTTCCCTCGTAGCTGATAACGAACACGCTTTCGCCACCGTCAGCCGCAAAGCCGTGCTCGCGGAAAACGGAGAGCCCCAGATCGTTCGGTGCCTTGCCCGTGAGGGCGGCGTCGAAATCCTTGCCGAGAAGCTCGGCGCCGATCTGCAATTCGCCTCTTTGGGTGTAGGCGTTAACGAAGAAGCTGTCGTCGATGTCTTTAAGAGTTACGCCGTCCGCGTCGAATTCCTTTACGGAGAGGATATAGAAATATACCTTATCCGCGTAGCCGATGGGGGCGGTCTTGTTGACGAAGCCGCTGTTTGCGACCTCAGCCTTTGAAAGCACGGTGGAGTTGATGGTGCGGGTGACGTATTCGTCGTCCACGCCCTCGATCGCGTACTCCTTGCCCGCAAAGGTCTTTCCTGTAAAGAGGGCGGAAGAGAAGGCGGCGATATAATCCTTGATGTCTGCCTCGGCATAGCTGAAGGCGTCGGGCGCGTCTGCCGTGTCGCCGTCCTTGCCGTCGAGCGCAAGAAGAAGCGCGAGGGCGGCGTTAAGAAGGATCAAACCTGCCAAAAGCACCGAAAGGATCACGGTGACTCTTCGGTTTTTATAAGCGGGGGTGCGCTCCGAGGAGGGAGCGGCATTCACGGAAATTTCTTCATTCATGGCACGTTCCTCCTTCTTAGCCACCGTAGGTGATCTCGTTGTGTTCTAACAGGTATTCGCCGACGAGCTCGTAAACCGCTTGGCGGCGCGCCTCGGTATAAAGGGCATCCTTGCCGAGCGTTTCTACGAAGTATGCCTCGTTATACTCGGTCTTGCCGTCTCCCTCGTCGCTCGATGCGATCAGCGATGCGATATGCTCGGCATACTTTTCCTTTAAAAGCTCGTCCTTGACGTGCAGACCCGCAAGGTCAAAAACGTAGTACATAAAGAGGTCGTACGCCACGTATTGCTGGGCAACCGCGCTGAGTGCCTGGTTGGCATCCTCGTACTGCGAGCCCGTCGCATTGTAAACGTAGTAAAGAACGTAGTCGTAAAGCTGCATGCTTGCGGAGGCACCCGAGGAGTAATAGCTGTTTGAAACCTCGGTGTAGGCGCGTGTATACGCTTCCGCGTAAGCTCCCTCGGGGTATGCCGCGTCCACCGTGGAGGCATCCTTTGCGCCGAAGGCGGAGGGGTAGAGGGCGGAAACGAGATTTGCGTACACCTCAGCGTAGTAGGAGGCGCGAACGCTCTTCTCTCTTTGTGCGTTGAGCTTTTCAAGCGAGTATGCCTTAAAGGCGGAAAGCACGTCCGCGTCGGCGGTCGCGTCGGTCTTGAAGCTTTCATCCAGCCCCTTTAAGAACGCTGCCGTGGGTGCGGGGACCTCGTAATCGTTCATGGTTGAGAAGATCATACGGAGCGCGAGCTTTTTGCCGTTGAGCGCGAGGTATTCCTTGGTGGCGCCGTCGGTCTCCTTGAAGTGATCTGCGGGGATATCGAAGAGAACGTCAACCGTCTTTTCCTCGGCCACGAAATGAACGGTGGCGGTGTATTTAACTGCCTCTTCGGTCACCTTGTCGCCGTTGGAGTCGTAGTTTTCAAGCACGAACTCGAAGGGCTCCTCGAGCTCCTTGCAGTTGTTTACGATGGCGTTTGCCAAGATCTTTTGGTTGTCGGTGCCGTTCGCCAAAACGTCGGCAAGGTCCATTCTCGCCTGACCGAGCTGGCTGTCGCTGATCTTGGTGGATGCGGTGACCTCGGTCGACCACTTCGCCTCTTCGGGCTTCGCGGGGTCGTAGGACTGTGGCTTGACTGCCTGATAGCTGACGGCGATGACCTCGCCGCCCGAAAGCGCGCCGTCAAGACGGATGGCGCGGTAGGTTTCGATGGGCGCTATGCCGAGGGCAATGATCGCCTCGTCAAGCGGCGCACCGAAAATAGAGCTGCCTGCGCCGACGGTCAGATAGGCGGCAGAGTAGTTTGCCGCGGCAAAGCCGTTCGCAAGCACAGGGGTGTAAGCACCGTTTTCGTCAACGGTGTAGGCGCTAAGGAGATAGCACTCCACGTCGTCACCGTAGCCGATCACGCCCGTTTTCACGCCGAGGGAGACCTCGGTGCGCTTCGAAAGGAGAAGCTCCTTTAAGTAGTCGTCCATATCGGCAAGGGTGTAGGGAGCAAGATACGCGCCCGAAAGGTCGATCTTCTTTCCCGTGAAATCGTTTTTGCCGAAGCTGACGTATTTTTTGAGGCTGCCGTTTTCGTAGAGCGAGCCGTACGCAACGCCCGCGCCCGAGCCGACAAGGTAAAGACTGCCAAGCGTTAAAAACGAGATGGCAAAAACGCAAAGAAGGGCGATAAGAGCAATAAAGACCTTCTTTTCCTTGGGTACAGGCGGCTTTTTTACAGCCTCCGCGGCGGCGGGAGCAACGAGCTTTGCCGCGCGCTTTTGGCGCACGGGCGCGCCCGTGGCCTTCTTTCGGGTCGCCGCCTTGGCGGCTCCCTTTTTCTGAGAGTTTTTCATAGGGGTTTCTCCTAAAAAATGGTTATGGCAGGTGATGCGCCTTCGCATCACGGGAATGAGTGAAGGGGTGCTGTCAAGTTTCCTTGAAGGAGTCCGCAAAGGCGGTAGCAAGAGCGTCGCATCGCTCGTTGTAGGCGTGGCCGCTATGCCCCTTGACCCACACGAGCGTGACCTCTTGCTCGGAAAGAAGGGTGTAGAGCCTTTCCCACAGGTCTGCGTTTAAGACGGGCTCATTGCGCCCGCGCTTGTATCCGCGCGCGCGCCAAGACTCTAACCAGCCGAGCGACACGGCGTCGACGAGGTACTTGGAGTCGGAGTAGAGCGTGACCTTGCATTTTTCCTTTAATGCCGAGAGCGCCGCGATGGCCGCCATAAGCTCCATGCGGTTGTTGGTGGTGACCGCCTCGCCGCCCGAAAGCTCACGCTCGCGTGTGCCGTAGACGAGAATAGCACCGTATCCGCCGGGACCCGGATTGCCGCGGCAGGCGCCGTCGGTGTAGATACTGACTTCTTTCATGCTTTTACCAAAAAGAGATGCATAACGGGACTGTCACGCATCTCTCCTTTGCTTTGTTGATGGGGACTCGGAAAGGGGAGCCCTCGGAAATTATTTCTCTACCTCTTTACCGTCGGCATAGACTTCCTTGAAGGTAACGCCGCCGTTTTCGGTGGTGATCTTAAAGAGCTCATCCTTAACGAGCTTTAAAAGGTGCGCGCCGCGAAGGTTGTCTTTTCCGCCCATCGTTTCCTCATAATCCTCGGTGGTGATGGTGGGCGCATAGCCGTACTGCTTTTCGTAGTTTTCCTTCTGGGTCTTGATCCAAGCCTCGGCGTCTGCCTTGATCAGCTCTGCGTATCTTGCGTCGTCAATGGTGATGCCAAGCTTTTCAGCCATGTAGTAGGTCATCATCATTTCCTTTTCTCTTGCCTCGCCCTCGGCGTAGAGCTTGTTATAAACCTCGTCGTAGCTCTTCATCTCGTAGGATTCAACGGCATAGTCCTTCCAGCTGTCGAACTTTTCCGTCTTAGCGGCGGGAACAGAGGTGACAGACTTGGGAGAAAGCTTGAAGCCTTCCTTGGTGATGGAGGGCTGATATACCGACCAGGAGTAGTAATAGCCGATGGTGGGGTACTCACCGTAGTGGTACATATATTTGAGGATCTCTTCCTGATCCTTCACGTAGTTCTTGATATTCTGCTTGGGATATTTAAGAACGTCTGCCTTGGAGACGACCTCGCTCCAGATCTTATCCTTTGCCGCCTCGTCTGCCTTAGCGAAATAGCCGAGGTCCTTGTCAAGCTTGTCGTAAACGTGCTTTTCGTACTGCGCCTTGAGCTCGGCAATATCGTCGCTCACGGGGGTCACGGAGTCCTTCGTGAGAAGCTCCTTGATCTTTGCGCGAAGAGCGTTTACCTCGTCCTCGGTGTCAAGCTCGTCGTACTCAATCATATCGGGGTAGGGAGTAACCGAAACGGGAAGCACGATAACGTCGAGCTTGCCCTCAAGTGCGTCGTGGTCCTCCTCGGTCTCGTCTGCCTCGTAGATGACGATGTTGTCTGCGTCGATATAGGTCTTGCCGTCGCCGTAGATCATGCCGCGGGGCGTGAAGTAGATCTTGCCCTCCTCGTAGGTCTTTTCGGTTACCTTGCCGCTTTCGTCCTTGGTATCGTTGGAGCTGTCAAAGCTGATGTCCGCGTAGATGGTGATCGCGCTGGCGTCAACAACGCCGCTTACAAAGTCGGCAGGCTTGTCGGCGGTGGGCTTAACCGTGATGGTGATCGCGGTGGTGGGGTTGAGCTTGGGAGCGTAAGGATACTCGGTGGCATCCGCGTCCTTCTTGTAGTTGCAAAGCTCATCAAGCGCCTGATAGATGGCGGCGAGGTAGGGGTCCTTCTCAAAGCCGTCCTCAAAGTTCGAGTTGTCCGCGTTTTGCGCGTACAAGGGACCTGCAAGGATCACGGGGGAGGAGGTCTGTGCCACCGCGGTGGTGGAATCCATGGGCGTTGCTCTGTAGGTAACGAGCAAGAAGGAGTTGGTGTTCACCACGGTCTTGGAGTCAATGGTAGCGGTGAACAGGTGATTCTTAACGTACTTGGGGTCGTTTGCGTCAAGAAGCTGGCTCTCGATGTCGGCAAGAACGTCGCGGTTTGCACCGAAGCCGAGCGAGATGCTCTCGGACTCACCGAAGGCGGTCGCCTTGTCGCTATTATCCAGCTTTACGCTGAGCGAGGAGGAAACGATCTCACCCTTCTGGTTGAAGATCACGGTGTGAAGCGCAACGGAGTCGTACTTTGAGAACGCCTCGTCGCCCGTCTTGTTCGCGCCTGCCGTGCCGCGCAGTGCCTCGTAGATGGCACTTCTGACGGTCTCCTTGTAAAGATTGGTTCTGTCGATCTCTACCTTAACGGAGGTGTGAACACCGTCGGCAAGAGAAACGTACTCACTCATATCTGCCTTGGCGAGATTTACGCCGCAAGAGGTGAGAAGCGTTGCAAAAACGAGAAGCAACGCCAATGTGGAGATCAGCTTTTTCATAATTTAAATACCTTGTTCCTTTTTTGATTATGCCTTGAACCGCGTTTTTGGCGCGGACAATATATCACTTTATTATTTTAGCACAGATTTTTGAAAAATGCAACAATAATTTTATATATTATGCGGGAAAGCACCGCATAAATTGCCCCTTTTCGTTACTCGTATCTGTCGGTGTGCTCGAAGGGGATGTTTTCCATCACGTTGACGTATCCGCGGGCGAACGCCTTAAAGACGGAGCCGTAGATAACGAAGGAGGAGTTTTGTCCGTCGTCCTCGCTGTCAAGCGACACGAGCACGCGGTCTGCCGAGATGGGAATAAAGCTATAGGTGTGGCGTGAGCCGTCGGAAAGCGTCATCGTCATAGCGAGAGCAACGCGCGCGGGGTCGGCAAGGATCGATTCAAGCTCCGTGTCGGAAAGCCCGTGGCCGCCCGCGTAGCGCGTGTAGAGCATACGGTAGTAGAGCTGGCGGTAGATGGTCTCGTCGATCTCCCTTGTGTCCCCATCGCTCTTCGCGATGATGCGGTCGATGACGGTAACGGTCGAGCCGTCCTCGTTCTTTACGTCCTTGTAGTAGATGCCGAAGTCGTACGCCTTGCTAAGCCACTCGATCTCGGTGCTGTAATTCCAGTCGAAGCGCATATTTGTGATGTCCTCGTAGGAGGTGCCGAGAAGCGCGGGCTCGATCCAGTCGTAAAGATCGCCGTCAAGATAGGCAAGCGTGGAGGCGTCCACCTCTGCGACCATACCGTAAAGCACGCTTCCCACGTAGCGCGTGCCGCGCTCGGTCGGCTCGCTGACGTAGAGCATATCGGTGGTGTGGTAGAGGGGGTTGAGATCCTCGGTGTCGTTGCCCTTTTCATCCTTGCGGTAGATCTCCGTGCCGAAAACGGGAAGCTCAAGCTCGATCATATGCGCGTAGAGCTTATATTTCTCAATCACGGCGGGGCTGAAATCCAGCGCGACGACCGCGCCCGTCATGGACGAGGTCTTTTCTAAGGCATCAAGTACCGCGTCGGTGTCGGGCAGGTAGCTTTTCAGCTCCTTGGTGGAGAATTCGTAGATGGAATATTGGTGGAAGAGGTCGCGGAAGGACTTGTTGATAAAGGAGATGTCAAAGAGGGTGTCTGCGCGATCGATATAGTCGATGGAAACGACGGTGACGGTGGTTTCGTTTTCCTTGCCCTCGTTGACCTTGAAGGAAAAGTTGCATTCTCCAAGCGTCCTACCTAAAAACGCATCGCGGTATGCCTGATCGGTGAGTGAGGAGCCGAGGGGATAAAGGGTGATCATCTGTACGGGCTTGCCGTCGGCGTTTAACGCCTTGTAGCCCACGCGGTGGGAGAGCGTTACGGTGTCCTCGCCCTCGGCAAAGGTCTTGCCGTAACGGGTGAACTCGGTCAGGGAGAAGCGCTTCGGATAGGCATAGGCGTATTCGTTGGTGAGGGGAGCGATAAAGCCCGCGCTGACGAGCGTGGTGGGCGCCTCGGTATAAAGAAGGTCGCCAACGGTGGAGCCCGTCGTCATATAGATCGCGTCCTTTCCCTCAAGGCGAACGTAATAGGTGCCGCCCGTTAAGCTCTTCGAGCCGTAGTAAACGCGGTGCGCGGTGCCGTCAAGCGCCTTGATCTCGTAGTAGGGAGACGCATCGGTAAAGCCGTACTCGGCGAGCTTCTTTTCATAGTGCGCGTACCGCTCGGCGTAATCGGGGGCGGCAGGGTCGGGAGCGGTGACTACGGTGTTGTAAATATAGTGCGTTCCCGTACCGACAACGAGCGCGGAGAAGGGCTCGTCCGCTAAGGCGTACTGCCTCTCGTCGAAGATCAGACGGAAGCCTGAAAGCTCGGTCTTTGTGCCGTCCTCAAGCTCAAGCTCGTAGGTGTAGCGCTTCACCGTATATTCCTTTCCGCCCGCGTGATGAAGCACGATCTCTTCTATTTCCTCACGCGAAAGGGGGTCGAAAAGGGTGTCTCGCGGTCCGCCGCTCGGTTGCTCCTCGGGCTTCACGAGCATATAGATGCCAAAGGCAAGCGAGACGGCGAGAAGAACGGCAGTCAGGATATAGACGGTGCGCATTCTCCGCGTTTGTCCGCGCCAAAAGCGTCGGATAGCCTTGAAAAATCGTTTCATAGGGGGTTGCCTTTCAAATTATTTATGTCTTCTCTTTTGCAGCACCGCAAAGGCACACGCGCCCGTCGCGGCAACGGGGAGAAGAACGACGGTGATAAGGACGAAGGCGTAGGTGCCGCCACCGATGCCCGCATAGGTCGTATAGGAGGAGAGGGAGTGGTAAACGAGGTTTTCCTTGCCTGCCGTCAGATGCGTTTCGTCGAACATTTTTCCGCCGTAGTTGTCGGAATTGAGGTCAAAGCCGCCAAGCGCGCTCGATGCGAAAACGTCGGTACGGGAAATATGGCGGAGCGCGGAGAACAAGACGTCGCCGTTGCCGTAGGCGGCATCAGCGAGGTAGCGGTTGGTGATCATTTCGGTGGATGCCGCGGCAAAAACGTAGCTGTACGAGTATTCACCGCCGAGAAGTCGGCTCTCGGTGCTGATAGCGGCAAGCCAGTGCGCGCCGCCCGCGGGAGCGGGAACGGAAAGTCCGTCCTTATCCTTCGCCTCGGCGTCGGCGGGCGCATAGAACGCCGCGCAAACGTAGCGCGAGGTGTTGTCGGCAACGGTCAAGGAGCTGTTTTTCCAAGGTGTGTAGAGCGAGCCTGCGTTTGCAATGACCGTTTTGGGCGGCGTTGCCATCTCGATCACCGAGGAGAACATCGAGTAGCCGAGGGGCGCGGATTCCTCGTCGGGATAAACGGCGATGAGGCGGTCACCCGACAGGACTCCGACGGACGCGTCGGAGAGCGAGTTTTCCTTGGAGGTCACGAGCGTGCCGCCGAAGGCGATGCCCCACTCCTCAAGGTATTCCTCAAGAGAGGGTAGGGGGGTGGCAAGCGCGTCGCGGAAGACCATCAGCGCGTTGCGCTTCAAAAGATACTTGTCGATCTTTTCAAGCGCCGATACGTTGTCGTAGGAGGAGACGTCCATCGGATAGTCCGACGAGGGACCGCACATCAAAAGAAGCGAGCAATCGTCGGGGATCTCGTCGATCTCGTCGAGGTTCAGCTTGCCCACGCGCATACCGAGGTCGAGGAGCAGTCCGTAAAAGGCGGAAAGCGATGCGTCGCTTCCCTCGTCGCCCTCAATATAGTAGCGCTCGCCGTGCCCGTAGGTGAAGTAGGCACAGGGGCCGTTCTTGTACGCGGTGAGCGAAAGAATGGCGGTGGCAATGCGGTATTCGCCGTTATAGGAGACGTATTCGTCGTCCTCCGAGCCGAAGAAGGCGGCGGGGGAGAGGATCTTGTAGCGACCGCCCGTAGAGACGATAATGTCCTTCCACGTCACCTTTGAGCCCTCGGTGGTCTTGTAGTCGTCGGCGGCAGAAGGGTCGTTTGCCACGTCGAGATATTCAATGGAGATATGCTCGTTCTTTGCGGCAAGCTTCTTGCACGTTACGTACGGCAGACGCGTTTCCTTAGAGGAGAAAAGGTAGTCGGGATCGGTGCAAAAGATGATCTTGACGTCCTCTTCAAGATAGGAAAGCTCCTCTACAAGCTCGTCGGACATCGTATACAGCCCCTCCGTCGTTAAATCGGGGTAAAGGTTACCGCGATGCATAAGGTAGGGCAGAAGAATGTTGACGGCAAGAAGCACGAGCGCCAGCGCAAGCACAAGGACAAGCGTGACGGCGTTTCGCTTCTTCGACGTCGGTAAGGTTAATTTTTTCATAAAAGATCCGTTCCTTTGGGGAAATGGTTATCTGTTTTTTCGTTTGCGGCAGACGAAGAAGCCGCAAGCACCCGCTGCGGTGGGCACAAGCACCGAAAGCAGAACGAAAAGCACTCTCGTTTCGTTGCTGCTTAAATTCGTCAGAGGGTAGGTGTTCAGGACCACGACACCCGCGCCGATGGGGGCGGTAATGCTCGGGTCATTGTATTCGAGAAGAGAATAGAGGAAGGACTCGTTGCCGTAGCTTCCCATATCGAGAAGCATCGCGTCGGCAAGACCCGTTCCGCCAACGAGGATCAAGGAGCCAACGCTTCCGTTTCGCCCTTCGATCTTGCTCAGCGCGGCAACGGTATGCTCGCCCGAGGAGATCGCCTTGCCGTCCGTATAGAGCGAGGCGCTCGCGTGGGTCTTTAAAAGAGGCTCGGCAGTGTAGCCCGCGCCCTCGGCAAGAGAGAGGGAGGTCATTCCCGAGGCGGCAAGAGCACCCACGCCCTCGGCGACGCTTGCGCGGCGGGCGATAGCCTCGGCGGCGTTACCCTCGGCGTAGCTTAAAAGCAGAGCGCTCGCGTTGGAGGCGATGGAGTTTTCGCCGTCAAGAAGCACGCTTCCGACGTTTGCCGAAAGTCCGTATGCCCGAGAGAAGGCGTCAAGACGGGGAAGAGCGGAGGCGGAGGGAGAGCGAAGGACGATCACGCTTCCGCCGCGCGCGATGAAGTCGCGCAAGCGGGAGATCTCGCTCGCGGAGCCGTCCTTGAACTCCTCAAAGTCGTAAAGCGGGTTGGAGATCACAACGAGGCGGCAATCCTCCTCGATCTCGTTTTTTGAGATGTCTGCCGTCCAAACGTCGTAGCCTGCCGAGAAAAGCAGGTTTTGCATCGACTGTGTGGAGGTCTCGCCGTGTCCGACGGTGAAATACACCTTCGGGAATTTGTCCCCAAGCACGCGGCGCACAAGCGTGGCAACGATCTCTTCACCGTTGAAGATCATATCGTCGTTTGTCGAGTCGTTTTCGTCGTAGATATAGAAGGTGGAGAGCGAGCGGACAACGTGTCCGACGCCGGGGGAGTGAAGGATCACAGAGTCCTTCGTCACCTCTTCTTCAACGCCGAGCTCGTTTTTGATGAAGTCGTAATCGTAGTAAACGTCAAGGTGGTGGAGCGAGAAGAAGCCGTATCTTTCCGAAAACTGCTTTACGGTGTCTAAAATGCGCCCGTAGGTGTGGTTTTCAAGGAGAGAGTCCTCGCTCATACAAAAGTAGAAGTCGATCTTTTTGTTGTCGGGGTTGATCTTTTCAAAATACCCGTCGGTCGAGCCGTTCAGGGTATAATACTGCTTGTCCGTGATGCTGAAAAACCATTCAAGCGAGGCGTTGACGGCGACGAGCATCAGGTTTAAGCAGATAAAGAAGGCGATAACGAGCGCGGTGATGGCGCCTCCGCCCCTTTCGTGCTTCCCCTTTTTACGCAAGAAAAGCCTTTTCATTCTTGCACCTCAATGGAAGCGGCGGCGATCAAATACGCGCACCGTAAGGAAGAGAAACAGACCCGCAACGGACAGGTAATAGAAGAGGGCAACGAAGTCGAAAATACCGTTCGTAAAGTTCTGGAAGCGGTAGAAGAGAGAAAGCACCTCGATCACGAAGCGGAGCCAATAGGTGTCGGGAAGAAGGTCGCAAAGGAAGGTCAGCAGCATAAAGCCGAGAAGAATGGCGATGGTAAGGATCGCCGAGGAAAGCTGACTTTCGGTGATGGCGGAAACGAAGGTGCCGATGGCGATGAACGCCATACCGACGAGCAGCGCCGCGATCAGATTTCCGAAAAGCATAGCGCCTTGCACGTTTCCGTAGAAGGAGAGAATGAAGAAATAGAGCGACGAGAAGAGCGTGACCCCCGCGAAAACGGTGTACGCCGCAAGGAATTTACCGAAAACGATAGAGAAAAGCGAAACGGGAGCGGTGAGCAGAAGCTGCTCGGTCTTTTGCTTTTTTTCCTCGGTGAAGAGCTTCATCGTCAAAAGCGGCAAAAGCACGACGTAGCAAGAGAGCATCGTTGAAAAATAGGGGGTGACCTCTGAGCTCATCGAGAAAAAGGTGGTGTAAGAGAACACCGCGCCGCTAACGGCGAGGAAGATCGCAAGGAATACGTATCCGAGCGGTGTGGTAAAATAACTGCGCATTTCGCGCTTATAAATGGCAAGCATCGTTTATTTTCCTCTTTTTTCCTTTTTTGATATGGGGTCCTTGCCGCGCTCGGCGCGGTCGACGAGACGCAAAAATACGTCTTCAAGATCCAGACCCACGCGCTCCATGCCCATAAGCACCCAGCCCTTTTCCACGCAAAGCGCGAAAACGGACTTGCGAATATCGGTCTCTCCCTTTGCTTCCGCCAAAAACGCGTAGCTGTCGCCGTCGCGCTCGGGAAGAGGCTCGACGCGGGACACACCTTTGCGCTCTCTGAGGGCGCTAAGCACGTCCTTTTGCACGCCGCCCGCAATCTTTAGCTTAAATCGGGAATCGGTCTCCATGGCGCGAGAAATGTCCTCGGTGCGCTCGTTGGCAACGATCCTGCCGCGACTGATCACGACGATGCGCTCGCAGACCGCCTGCACCTCGGGAAGAATGTGGGTGGAAAGAATAACGGTGTGTCGGCGGCCGAGCGTGCGAAGCAGGTTTCTGACCTCGATGATCTGCTTCGGGTCAAGGCCGACGGTGGGCTCGTCGAAAATAAGGACGGGCGGGTCGTCGACCAAAGCCGACGCGATGCCGACGCGCTGGCGATAGCCCTTTGAAAGATTGCCGATCAGACGGTTTTTAACGTCGGCGATCTTCACCACGTCCATGATCTCGCCGAGATGCTCGGCGCGAGGAAGGGTACAGCCCTTTAAGTCATATACGAAGCCGAGATATTCCGCCACCGTCATTTCGGGATAAAGGGGCGGCTGCTCGGGAAGATAACCGATCTTCTTTTTTACGGCAGCGGGGTTCTCTAAAATGCTCACCCCGTCGATAAACGCCTCGCCTGAGGTGGCGGAAAGAAAGCCGGTCAAAATATTCATCGTGGTGCTTTTTCCCGCGCCGTTGGGGCCGAGAAGACCAACGATCTCGCCCTCGCCGATCTCAAAGGAAACGTCGTCGAGCGCGTAGTTTGCGCCGTAGCGCTTTGTCAAATGCTCCGCACGGATCATATGCCTCTCCATTTCTGTCGTTTTTCGCCTGTTTTGGCAAAAAACGGAATTTTTACTTCAAATTTTTATAAATACCGAATAAGTATAGCACCAAGTTGTATCCAAACTGTGAATAAGCGGGCGCGTTGGTTGTATTTTTCGTCTTTTTTTGGTGATTTTTCGGTGAAATTTTCATAAATCTCACAAAAGGGTATATTCAAGCATCTCGTAGTGCAGTCGAGAGCCCTCGTCGGTTCCCTCGGGAAGAAGCGCGAGCGCGATAAAAAGCTCCTCGCCGCTCTCGTCGGTCAATATGGCGTATTCCCCCTCAATTCTTTTTACGGTGTAGTCGTGTGCTTCCATATCTTGTCTCCTTTTCTTGTCTATAAAATAAGCAGAGGGAACTCGGCACACGCCGAATTCCCGATTTGTATGAAATTGGTTTGCAAAAACAATTTAAAATGGGAAATAAAGTTTACATTAAACAGTTTTCATTAACGCCTTCAAGGCGGAAACGTCGACCGTTTTTTCGCTTCCCTTGACGGTGAGGGTCATGTTTTCGGGCGTGAAGATGCGCGCGGCAAGGCGAGAGAGGTCCTCGTCGGTCACGGCGGCATACGCCGCGGCGCGCTCGGAGACGGTCTTATAGGGAAGGGCAAGGATCTGCGACTCGTAGGCGCGGTTGAAGTTGAGGTCGCTGTCCGAGTCGAGCATTAAGTAGGCGTTGTCGGTGTAGGGGGCGCGGACGTAGGCAAGCGCGCCCTCGGTGCTTGCTTTCACGGCGCGGACCGTGTCAAGCAAAAGGTGGACGGAGGGAAGAAGCAGCGCGGGGGTGATCTCGTAGCTGACGCTGATAACGGCGACGTTGCGGTAAAGCTCCATGCCCGCGCGGAAGCTGTAAATATATCCCGTGCTTTCAGAGAGCGCCTCGTGCACGCGGCACGCCTCGCCGTCACCGAAAAGAAGGTCGTAAAGAAGGCCGAGCGTCGCGTCGGAGGCGAGCGCGGTATCCACGTCGACCGAAAGGCGCACCATATGCCTTTGGCTGTTTTTTAAATGCACGGCGCCGCCGCGGTGGAAGAAGCCTGCCGAGACGGGAGCGATATTCTCGCGCCGCGCGGTCTCTTCGTCCAGCGAAATCTCACCAAGCAGAGCCGAGAGGTGCGAGGCGTTCTCCGGGGAAACGTCGCCCGTAGCGTAGAAGAAAATATTTTTCGACGAGAACATTTCGCGGTGAAAGGCGCGAAGGCGAGTGATGCCGAGGCGCTCCACCGTTCCTGCCGTTCCCGTGATGGTGCGGGCGAGCGAGGTGCCCTCGTGCAAAATGGAGTCGGTGAAAAAGTCGAGCGTGGTTTTTTCTCTTTCCTCGCGGATCTCCGCCTTAACGCGCCCTTTTTCAAGGCGCAGATCCTCTGCCGTCAGAGAGAGCGGGTGAAGGATCCTTAAAAGAAACGCCGCGCCCTCGGAAAAATGCTCGCGCGCTCCCGTGACGGTGAAGCGGACGAACTCCTTGTAGGTGCAGCCCTCAAGGCAAAGACCGAGGCGGTCAAGCTCGCGGTAAAGCGTGCCGTTCATTTGGCGGTTGACGCTACGGAAAACAAGATGCTCAGTCAGGTGTGTGATGCCGTTTTCCTCCGCCTTTTCAAACATACTGCCGGCGCGCACGTAAAGCGAAAGGCAGAAGCTGTGCAGGCTCGGATTGCGAAACAGGTAGAGCGGTACGCCCGAGGAGCTGTAAAAGACCTCCTCGGTAGGCTCGTTTTGTATGTAGGGGGGTGTGTTTTTCATAAAATACCTTCGGTTAAAGCTTTTTACAAGGGTATTGTAGCACGACGGCGGCGGTTTGTCAACCGCCGCCGTGATCTTTAAAAGGACAGAAGGTCCTCCATGTCCTTGCCGATGCGCCTTGCCTTCTTCGCAAGACGGCGACCCTTGCGGGTGTTTTTTAAGAAAAGCATCATACCGAACACGGTACCCGCAACCGAGGCGACGAGGCAAAGCATGGAGAAAATGCCGTTTTTACAGAGCATAAAAGCACCTCATTTCGTTTTTCTCTACCGTTAGTTTTTCCCGTAGAAATGCCGTTATGCGGCCAAAAGACGTGAAAAAGCGCCCAAAAAACGCCCAAAAAACGCAAAAGGCGGGGCTTTTTCAAAAAAATGTCGTCTACTCGTTGTTGACAAATCCAAAAAGGTATGCTACAATATGAGAAAGAAAATAAATTACCGCATATTCTAACAAGAGATGCGGGAGGAAGAAAAAGGGTTTTGAAGATGAAAAGAACGTTATCACTTATTCTTGCGCTGGCACTTGTTTTCGCATGCGTGCTTTCCTTTGCGTCCTGCGAGAGCTTTTCCGGCGAATACACCGACAGCCTTGGCAACACGTGGAGCTTCAAGGGCGGCAAGCTGAAGATCGAGACCAAGATCGAGGTAGACCAGGCGAGCCACACCGTTATCGCTGTATACAGCTACGAGACCAAGATGGTCGGCGAGACCGAGAAGCTTGTGACTGTGCTTGAAAAATACAAGTACAGCGGTGACAATGCTACCGTTAAGGACAAGATCCGCGAGGCAAATACCTACGCCGACCTTATGACCGAGACGGCAAAGACCGCTGAGTATACCGTAACGCACGACCAAAGCGGCGCGTTCATCAACATCACCAAGAGCGGCGTTACCACCAAGCTCACC
Source organism: Eubacteriales bacterium (assembly GCA_045656965.1). Lineage (GTDB taxonomy): Bacteria > Bacillota > Clostridia > Oscillospirales > CAG-272 > UBA1740. The sequence goes on along the minus strand of JAZOSE010000105.1, from coordinate 9,646 downwards.
CTCAAATAATTTTCGATTTTTGTCCGCGTTTGCGGTAAAATAAAATCCAAAAGGAGAATATGACTATGAAAAGAATTTTATCTGTTGTATTAGCTTGCGCACTGCTTGTCGGTTGCGTTATGATCTTCGCTTCCTGCGGCCTTTCGGGCAAGTATGAGGCAAACCTCGCTCTTGCTGAGGTTTCGTATGAATTCAAGGGCAGCAAGGTTATCGTAGAGATTGACCCCTTGGTCGGCGATGACGTCGTTCTTAACGGCTCCTACAAGCTCGGCGAGGATGACAATGGCAACGAGACCATCACGATTACCTTTGAGGACACTTCTTCCGAGGAAGCTAAAGAGTACGGCGGTACGTTTTCCTTTGCCAAGGGCGAGGAGAATGGCGAGAAGTACATCAAGATCGGCATCGTTAAGTACGAATTAGAGGATTGATCCTTGCTTTAAAAGGGGCGCGAACGCGCCCCTTTTTCTTTTCCTTGACAAAAATCGCCGCGCGTGCTACAATAGAGAAAACCGTTTTCCCGAAAGGAGCCCTTATGCGTTCTAAGAAAATAAGAGCTTTGATCATCATCCTTGTTTGTGCGGCGCTTCTCGGTGCGGCACTCCTTTTCACCTTTGGCGGCACACCGCGCCGCGGCGAATACGTCAGCGAGTACGGCACGCACTACTATATTGACCGCGAGGAGATCTCGCGCCTTGGCGTTAATGTGGAGCTTTCGGTGGGCTCGGTGCAGAAGGAGATCACGCTTACCGTCGTTTATTCCTACGACGTTTACACCAAGGACTTTGAGGAGCGCATCTCTATGACTCTTTCCCGCGTGGAATACGACGGCGAGGACACGGCGGTGAAGAATCTCGTCGCCTCGCTCAACCGCGATATTGTGGGGGGAAGCGCCACGAAGTACGAGCTTGGAAATCTTTCACTCAGGGCAAGCACCGACGGCGAATACGCGCGCGGCGCGGGCACCGTTCGCATCAACGGCGAGCTTTTAAAGAAAAGGTGATATAAAAAAGAGAGGCGCGAGCCTCTCTTTTTTGCATTAGGAAAGCGGTCAGGACTTCTTTTTCATATGGCCGACGACCTTGCCGCAGCAAAGACAGCTTTCAAAGCGACGAAGCGAAACGTCGGGATATTCGGGGTTAAGCGAATGCAGTCGGTCGCCCATAAAGCGCTTGAAATAGCCCTCGCCGTCACATATAAAAATGCCAAGCTCACCGAAAAGCACTTGGTTTTGCTGATGCACGAGAACGATGTCGCCGCTCTTGAAGCGTGGCTCCATGCTGTTGCCGCTTACGCGGAGGGCAAAGTCTGCCTGCTCGGCGGAAAAGCTCGCGCGCACGTCGATGCTCTCGGCGCGGGAGCTGTCAAGGTAAAAGCCAAGACCCGCGGAAACGGGAAGGTCGTAAAGCGGAAGCTTGATGACTGCCTCCTCCACCTCTGCGGCACGGGCGCTTTTCTCCTCGCCGCGCACGTCTGCCGTTCTGCCGCTTTCCATTTCTGCCACGCGGCGCACGAGCGCCTTGCCGTACGTGTCGGCGGCGCGGTAATCGGAGAGGAGCTTTCTTTCGTCCTCAGTTGCCAAAATATCCTTTTCGTCACCCACCACGGCGGCAAGGGTGGTGCCGAGCGCCTCACAAAGCGCGGTGGCGACCGAGATCTTCGGCTCCTCTGTGATGCCCGAAAGAAGCTTGTTTAAGGTGCCGAGCGGAATGCCGCTCCTTACGCTTAGCTCCTTTGCGGTCATACCGCTTTTGCTTTTTAAGTCCTTGATTTTTTCAAAAAACTGATCCACGGTGTGTTCCTTTCCTGCCGATAGGTGTCTTTGTTATCGGCTATTTCTTTTCTTCTGTGTCCATTTTAGCACAAGAAATTTCGTTTGTAAATACTTTTTGGAAAAAATATTTAAAATTTTTTTCTTAAATCGGAAAATTCTATGCAAAAACGGAAAACAAGGAGGTCAATTTTGACTTTTGGCAGGACTGGCGGTTTCTTTTGTGATTTTGTTGAAAAATGAAGGAAAAAAATGTATAAAATCACGAAAATTCGGGATATTTTTTAGAGCATATTGACAAACGGTGGCGCGTATGCTAGAATACATAATAGATAGAAATACCCACCCTTGTGGGAAAAACTCTATATTGAAAAGGTGAAAAGGCTATGAAAAAGAAACTCTTAACTTTTGCTGTTATTTTCGTTTTCGCAGTGCTTCTCGTTTCCGTGTTTGCGGTAAACGCGAGTGCGGCGGACGCTACCTGCCCCGTAACGGGGGGCAACCACGACGCAGGTCCTGCGGCAGACTGTGAAAACCCCTGCCTTTGTCGGGCGTGCGAGCAGGTCTTGACCCCTGCACTCGGACATAACCCCGGCGCACCCGCAACCTGCGGCTCTGCACAGAAATGCACGACCTGCCAGAAGGAAGTTGCTCCCGCACTTGGCACCGACCACTGCGTTGGCGATATTGAGGCTGCAACCTGCACGCTTGACAAGCGCTGCAAGACCTGCCTTCGCTTAATGGAAAGAAAGACCGGTCACAGCATCCCCACCGATGCGCACGTTGACTGCGGTCACGCTATCAAGTGCCAGACCTGCCACGCGATCACCCAGAACGCTGAGGGCGCACACACCTTTGACTGGAAGAACGCTACCACCGTTCGTGAGGCGACGGAGACCTCTCCCAGACTTGTAAACGTAAAGTGCACCACCTGCGAGAGAGTTTACGAGCGTGTATACGCAGGCACCACCACCGACAGCGAGGGTCTTGGCTCCGTTGACGTTGGCGAGGGTGAGAGCGCATCCGAGATCGTTGGCGCAACCTTGAAGGTCGATACCCTCAAGAGAGCTGACTATGCGGACACCAAGCTTGCAAAGAAGTACTCGATGCTTCAGACCTTCAAGCTCACGATGGAGAAGGACGGCGTTGCCATCAATCCCTCCGAGGCACGCACCGTTACGATGACGCTGAATAACGCTGCTCTAAAGGCAGAGAACATTAGAGTCTTCGCAATGAAGGAGGACGGCTCCTACGAGGAGATGAACGTGGTTTCCACCGAAAACGGCAAGGTCAGATTTGAGACCACCTATTTCGCAGGCACGCAGTTCGCTATCGTAGACGCTGACGCGCAGCCCGGTATGTCCACCGGTCTTTTGATCGCAATCATTGCCGGCGGTGCTGCTGTCGTTGCGGCAGTTGCCGTTGTTCTTGTGGTCGTTCTCAAGAAGAAGTCCAAAGCGGCTGAATAATTTTTGAACATAACGAAAGGGAACGGTGAAATTCTCCGTTCCCTTTTTAATAAGAAAGGAGGAAAACGAAATGAAAAAGATAGTGTGGCGCTCTCTCTTGGCGCTTTTTGCCTTGGCTATTCTTTTTTGTGCGCTTCCTCTGTCCGCAAATGCCGCCGTTACCTGCATTTTTAACGGCGAGACTTATGCGACGCTTTCCGCCTCGGGCGGTCGCGTTACCCTTCCCGAAGCCCCCGAAAATACGGGCGGCGCGTTCGTCGGTTGGGCGGTGTCGGAGAATGGTGAAGAAAGGCTGTATCCGCCGTCCGCAACCGTTTCCGTATCGAAGAACGCCACCTTTACGGGCGTTTCGCTTTCCTTCTTTACAAGGAAGGAAGCGCAAATGCGCATTAGTGAAGATGATATCGCGCTTCGCTTCGTTACCGATTTTGCCAAAACCGACTATCAGCGCTTGCGCGCCCTGGTTGGCGACGAGGGCATCAAGATGGGCACTTTCGTGACGGTCAAGGAATATATGCTTTTGACCGATTACATCTTTACCCCCGAGGCGCTCGACGCGGAAGGCTGCTCCTATCTTGATATTCAGGCAAGTGGCTTTTATACCGAGGAGCCCACGTATTTCACTTTGGCAGGCTCGGTCAAGGACATCCGTGAGGAAAACCGCGCGCGCACCTATCTTGGACGGGCGTATTTAAAGATCACCTATGCCGACGGAAGCGTGGGCACGGTGCTTTCTCCCTTTGACGTAAACGAAAACAGCTCCACGCCCTACGCCGCTGTTTTAAACGCGTATGAGGACCGCTATTATAGCTATCCCTATACCGTTTCGGCAAACACGGTGCATGGCGGAAAGACCAGCACGAGTAGCCCATACACGCTCGTGGAGCTTGACAGAATGAAGGCGTTTTTAGACACAGTCGGCTCGGTTGCTCTGACGATCGACAGCGAGGGCGAATACGCCTACGTTCCGACCACCGCAAAGTACTACAAATCTCCCTGGAAGGTCAGCTATACCTACATCAACGCCGAGGATGAGCTGTTCTCCGTTACGCTCCGCGCCCCCGAGGGCAAGACCCTCGCAGGTGTCACCAGCATCCTCTTCGTCGGAAGCCGCATCCCCTTAACCGCCTCAGGCGTTACCGTAACGGAAACGACGATTACAGCGACTCATTCCAACTACACCCCCGAATACTAAAAATGGGGGATCTTTTGGCATAAGCCGCCGTTTTCTCCCCTCGCAGTACCTCAAGCTCAACTCGCGCAGCGAATATCACTCGCCCGAAGGGCGAATAAAACCGCGAAGCGATAACACTTGCCGAAGGCAAATAAAACTGCCCGACCTATTTAGGCCGGGCAATCTTTTATTCTTCGGCTTGCTCTAACTTGAGGCGAGCCATTTCCGCAATGACGCGGGCGGTTCCCTCGATACCGAGAAGAGAGCTGTTTAAGGTGAGGTGGTAGTTTTCGCTTCTGCCCCACTTCGCTCCCGTGTAGAAATTGTAATACGAGGCGCGGCGGCGGTCGGTCTTGCTGATGCGGTCGGAGGCATCGGACTCGGAAAGCCCGTCGTTTTCCGCGACGCGCGCAATGCGGTCGGGCGTGTTACCCAAAATATATACCGAAAGGCGTGCGGGATCGTCCTTCAATACGTAGTCGGAGCAACGGCCGATAAACACGCAAGAGCCCTCCTCGGCAAGCTCGTGCATTAAGGCGGACTGCTTGGCAAAGAGGCGGTCGTTCAGCGGCATAGAGCCCGTGTGACCCGCCACGCCGAGCGCGTGGTGCGCACCGCCCATAACGAGCGTGTAAAGAAAACTGTTGGCGGCGCGTTCGTCGACCTTTTCGAACGACTCCTCGGTCACGGTAGCGTCGTTCTTCGCGGCAAGGGTGACAAGCTCTTGATCGTATTTTGGAATGCCGAGCAGCTCACCGACGCGCGCGCCGATCTCTCTGCCGCCGCTTCCGCACTGACGGTCTATGGTAATGATGATCTTTTTCATTTTCCTTGCATCCTTTCGTCTTGCTCTTACACTATAATTATAGCAAAAAATGGAAGATTTGTAAAGGGGGGTTTTGTAAAAAATACTTGACAAACGCTGTCTTTATCATATAAAATAAGGTAAAGAAAATAAAAGGAGTGCCGCCTTGAAGATCGTTCTACCATCCGATATTGCGAAAATCGACACCTATGCCGTAAACGCGCTTGGCGTTTCCGAAGCGGCATTGATCCGACGCGCCGGCGCGGCGATAGCCGATGCTGTCTGCGCGCGTTTTCCCTTGGGCGAGGGGCTGATCCTCGTGCTTGCGGGTGGTGGCAACAACGGTGCCGATGGGTACAGTGCGGCTTGCCGACTGCGCGAAAAGGGCTACGACGTTTGCGCGGCAGACGTGTTTTCAAAGGGACAAAGAAGCGCGGGTGGCAAAGAGGTGCTTGCCGAATATAAGGCGAGCGTTGGCGAGCCGCTTTCCTTCGCACAGGCAGAGCGGCTTCGCCCCACTCTGATTCTTGACGCGATGTTCGGCACGGGCTTTTCGGGCAAGGCTCCCGAGGCGGCGCTTTTGGCGGCGGATTTTGTAAGAAAAACGGGTGCGCGCCTGTTTGCCGTGGACGTTCCCTTCGGCGTGGATGCCGCGTGGGGCGAGCTTTCTGAGGGCGCGCTTTTTGCTGAGGCGACCTTCGTTCTTTCCTTTTTAAAAAGAGGGCTTCTTTCCTATCCCGCGCGCGAGGCGTGCGGTGAGCTTGTCCTTTTGGATATTGGCTTGGATATTCCCGAGGTGCATGCGGCGTTCCCAAGGCTAAGTGACGACGTTGCCGCGGCGCTTCCGCGCCTTTTGCCGCGACGCGAGATAAATTCCCATAAGGGAAGCTTCGGTAAGGCGATGCTTTTCGTCGGGTCGGCACAGTACCGCGGCGCGGCACACCTTGCATCAGAGGCTTGCCTGCGCGGTGGCGCGGGTCTTTCGCTTCTTGCGTCGGAAAAGGCGGTGGTGGAAACGCTCCTTCCCGCCCTCCCCGAAATGATTTATAAGGAGATCCCTCCGTTCTTCGCTTTTACAAAAGCGGATATAGATACGGTGGCGGCATCGGCAGAGTGGGCAAGCGCGATCCTCGTTGGCTCGGGAAGCTCGCAAAGCGCACAGTTAGGAGAGCTCCTTCGCGCACTTCTGTCCCGCGAGGGCGCGGCGGTCATTTTGGACGCCGATGCGATCAATTCCTTAGCCATAGAGCGCGAAAAATCACTTGCGGCGCTGAAAAACGCCAAGCGCGAGGTGGTGCTTACGCCGCATCCCTTGGAGCTTGCCCGCCTTTCGGGCGTAAGCATCGGAGATATTCAGAAATCAAGGCTTCGTTTCGCCTCTTCCTTTGCGAAGGCGTACGGCGTGACCCTTCTTTTGAAGGGCGCGGGAAGCGTGATTGCGGGGAAGGACGGCGAGGCGTTTGTGAACACCTCGGGCTCCTCGGCACTCGCCAAGGGCGGCACGGGCGACGTGCTTGCGGGATTTTTAACCGCGCTTTTAGCGCAAGGGGCAGAGCCCGTGGCGGCAACGCGTGCCGCGGCATACCTGCACGGACGCGCGGCAGACAGCTTGAAGGAAAAATACACCGAATACGGTGTTTTGCCCTCCGAGCTTCCAGGGCAAATGGCAATTGAGCTTCAAAAAGAGCTAAAAGGCAAATAATTATTTACAAACAGGAGATGCGTTATGTTTGAAGTTGTACAAGGCAAGGAGCTTCGCTATTGCGTTTACGCGCATCCCGACCATAAAAAAGAGAAGCTTCCCCTGATTGTATTTTTGCACGGCGCGGGAGAAAGAGGCAACTCTTTGGACGAAACCAAGCTGGTGCTTAAAATCGCGCTCCCCGCGTTTTTGATGAGAAAGGGTCTATCTCCCCGTTGCTTCTTTCCTTCCTTGTGGGCGAATAAAACGAAAAGCAGGCTGTGCTTGACACAGCCTGCTATATTTTTGTTTTGTAAAGAATAGTTTACCAAATCTTTTTATAAAGCTCCACAACCTCAGCCTTGGTCGGCACACGGGGGTTGGTGGCGGTGCAAGCATCGGCAAGTGCCGCCTCTGCCATTTTTTCGATCGCCGCCATATATTCGCCCTCGCTGACGCTACCAAGCTCGCGAATGGAAAGGGGAATGTTCATTTCCTTATTCATAAAGCGGATAAAGGAAACGAAGGCGTGAATGGTGGTGATCTCATTGAGGTTGGAAACGCCGAGGATGCGCGCCATATTGCAGTACTTTCTTACGCAGGGCTCGTACGTCTCGCGCGAGCGGGAGTGACGGTCGATTTTTGCGTTGTACTCAATGATATAGGGAAGAAGGATGGCGTTCGCCTTGCCGTGCGGAATGTGGAAGTGTGCGCCGAGCTGGTGCGCCATACCGTGATTGATGCCGAGCGATGCCGAGTTGAAGGCAAGACCGGCAAGGCAAGAGGCGATATGCATCTTGCGGCGCGCGTGGGTATCGTTCGCGTCGGCATAGGAGCGAAGCAGGAACTGACCGCAGATCTCAACCGCCTTTTCGGCAAGCGCGGCGGAGAACTCGTTGTTGTTCGTCGAAACGTACGCCTCGATAGCGTGGGTCATAACGTCCATACCCGTGTCTGCCGTGATGGAGGCGGGAACGGATTTGACTAACTCCTCGTCGAGAATTGCCTCGTCGGGAATCATACTGTATTCGGCAAGGGGGTATTTCGCCTCTGCCATAGGGTCGGAGATGACCGAGAACGCGGTGACCTCGCTGCCTGTGCCCGAGGTGGTCGGGATAGCGATAAGCCAAGGGTTGAATGCCGCATCGAACTCGGAGGCAAACTTGCGCACCGCCTTCGAAAGGTCGATAGCCGAGCCGCCGCCGATGGCAACGATGCAATCGCACTTGCTGGCAAGTGCCACGCGCACACCCGAGATGACCTTTTCCACGGGAGGATCGGGAACCACGTCGCTAAACAGCTCGTATGCCGTGCCTGCCGCACTCAGTCGGTCGGTGACCTCTTTTACCATTCCGCTGCTGACAACGAAGGGGTCGGCGATAACGAGCACCTTCTTATAAGCGAGCGAGGAAAGACGGTCGAGCGCCCTTTCGCCAAAGCATATTTTGGTTTTTACTTCAAACTGTTTCATGCCTTTGTCCGTTTCGTTTTGTTTCTTTCGCTACTATTTTAACACGAAGAGCGTGTAATTGCAAGGGGAAAACGAAAAAAAGTGGGGAAAATCACTCGTTTTCGGTGTACGTCAGCGAAAGATCGCCGGGAAGCGCGGTGGCATCCAGCAGATTTCGGAAGTACGCTCCGCCGTCGTCTGCTTCGGCGCGCACGCCGAGGATATGCAAAAATCGCGAGCGGTTGTAGCTGTAGGTCGATAAGGGGCGAAGAAAGGCATCGTCGCTTTGGGCGGCAACAAGGTAATCCTCTCCCTCGCGCCCGACCACCACGAGCGTATGGTAAAAGTCGCCCTCGCTCGTGCCGAGCTGGATAAAATCCCCCATCTCAAGCGTGGCACTTTCGGTGGCGTAGGGACCAACGTCCTCGTTTTCGGTCAAAAAGCGGTAAAAGAAGGGGACACCCGTCCATGCCGCCGCTCTGTCGCTGTCCGAGCGGTAGTACCAGCCGAAGGTGGGCTCAAAATTCATCACGAGCGAGCCTGCGAGCAGGCATTGCGAGGCGAAATTGGTGCAGTTTCCGCCATAGGGCGAGTAGTCGTTAAAAAGCGGATTTCGGGCAAGCGCCCAGCGGCGCGCGTAGGTCACGGCGCGCTCGCGGTTGTATGGGAGGGTGACGAGCATAATTTCTTCCTTTCACTCGGGATATTTCTTCAAAAAAGCAGCGTTTTTTTGCAAAAAAATATTGAAAATGAGAAAAAAATGTGATATTCTATTTATATTAAAGACACAGTGCTTTTATAACGGTTTTAATAAAAATTTTGATAGAGAAACATAGGAGGAAAAAGCAAATGGATTCTAACAAGAGACCCGATTCGATGGCTCGCATTCAGACCCACGCGCAAGCGATGGCGTTTATCGACGAGCAGGTTGCCGAGGTGCGCGCACAGGTAGGCGATAAAAAGGTGCTTTTGGCTCTTTCGGGCGGCGTTGACAGCTCGGTCGTTGCCGCACTTTTGATTCGTGCTATCGGCAAGCAGCTCGTTTGCGTACACGTTAACCACGGTCTTATGCGTAAGGGCGAGAGTGAGGACGTGATCCGTATTTTCCGCGAGGGAATGGATGCCAACCTTATTTATGTCGACGCTACCGACCGTTTCCTTGATCTTCTTGCGGGCGTTTCCGATCCCGAAAGCAAGAGAAAGATCATCGGTAAGGAATTTATCGAGGTGTTCGCCGAGGAGGCGAGAAAGCTCGAGGGCGTAGAGTTCTTAGCACAGGGCACCATCTACCCCGAC
>JAZOSE010000104.1:0-8465 GCA_045656965.1 Eubacteriales bacterium | reverse complement strand
CAGTTGGTGTCGTAGAACTTGCCGAGCTTGCCCATGATGATGCCGGCGAGAACCTTCTCGGGCTTGCCTGCCATCTTGGGGTCCTGCTCCATCTGCTTCATAAGGATAGCCTTTTCCTCTTCGATAACCGAAGCAGGAACGGCAGCCTTATCTACATACTGGCAAGACATAGCGGCAACCTGAAGGGCGATGTTCTTTGCAAATTCTGCAAAGCCGTCCTTATCTGCCACGTCGGTATCAAACTTAACGATAACGCCCGTAACGCCAATGCCGTGAACGTAGGTAGAAACGGTGCCCTCTACGATGAGGAAGCGGCGAATGGTGAGCTTCTCACCGATGGTGAACACCTTCTCGTTGAGAACGCTCTCAACGGTCTCAGCGGTGCCGTCGAAGTTAACAGCCATAAGAGCGGCAACGTCAGCGGGACGGTTAGCGAGAATGGTGCGGAGAAGACCGCGAACAAACTCGCGGAAGGACTCGTTCTTTGCAACGAAGTCGGTCTCGGTGTTGACCTCGATCATAGCGGAAACGCCACCCTCGGAAAGAATGTCAACAAGGCCCTCGGCTGCAATTCTGTCAGCCTTCTTGCTGGAAGCGCTCATGCCCTTCTCACGAAGAACCTTGATTGCCTTATCGAAATCGCCGTCAGCCTCGACGAGCGCGTTTTTGCAGTCCATCATGCCGCAACCGGTTTGCTTTCTCAGTTCGGCAACGTCTTTAGCGGTAAATGCCATTTTTCTTTTCTCCTTTTGTTTTCTTTTGATTACTCAGCGTCGGTAGCCTCTACAGCGGCTTCCTCAGCAGGAGCGTCGGTCAGCTGCTCGCCGCCTCTGCCCTCGATGATAGCGTCTGCAAGAGCAGAGCCGATGAGCTTGATAGCGCGGATAGCGTCGTCGTTACCGGGAATGATGTAATCAGCGTCGTCGGGATCGCAGTTGGTATCAACGATAGCAACAACGGGAATGCCGAGCTTCTTCGCTTCCATAACAGCGATGTGCTCCTTGCGGGTGTCAACTACGAATACAGCGGAAGGAAGGGTATCCATATTCTTGATACCGCCGTAGTTCTTCTCAAGGTCCTCGATCTCCTTGAGCTTCTTTGCAACTTCCTTCTTGGGAAGGAGATTGAAGGTGCCGTCCTCGCGCATTCTTTCAAGGTCGCAAAGACGGTTGATGCTCTTGCGGATGGTCTTGAAGTTGGTCAGCATACCGCCGGGCCAACGTACGTTAACGTAGTACATACCGCACTTAAGAGCCTCTTCCTTGATGGACTCTGCTGCCTGCTTCTTGGTGCCGATGAAGAGCACCGAGCCGCCCTCTGCGGCGATACCGTTGATGAAGTTGTAAGCCTCCTCAAACTTCTTAACGGTCTTCTGCAGGTCGATGATGTGGATACCGTTTCTCATGGTGAAGATGTACTCGGACATCTTGGGGTTCCACTTCTTGGTGGGGTGACCGAAATGGACACCGGCTTCGAGAAGCTGCTTGATTGAAATTTCGAACATTTTGAATGTTCCTCCTTTGGTTTTTCCACCATAGCACCTTGCCTCTCCGCAACCGCTCTCGCGGCACCTGCGGACTCCGATGCTATGTGCGTTTTTTGTTCTGCACTCGCGCGCAGACAATCAATAATATAACATAAAGTTTTTTTGAATGCAATAGGATTTTTTAGTGTTCACAAAAAGTTTACAATAAACCGAGTTACTTCTTCTTTTTACAAGAGGGAGGGGGCAAAAGTCCGTCGCAATTGACGAGGATCACGTCCTCTCCGATGCACTGTATGCGGTCCCAAGGAATGACGAGCTTATCCTTGCCGCCAAGCCCCAAAAATCCGCCTGAGAGCGGTATAACGATGGCAGTAAGACACCCGCTACACACGTTAAATTCCACCTCACCGACGCAACCGAGCCGCCGCCCGTCCGTGACGCTTACGACCTCCTTTTCCCTGAAATCCTCACTGTTGCAGCGTTCCATACGCGTTCCTCCTTTTCATTGTACATACATTTTATGAAGGAAAACGCAAAAATTTACAAAATAGGGTTTCTTTTTTTGTGCGCTTACGCTATACTGTTACTGTATTAAAGATCAAAGGAGCTTGCCGTGACACTTCTCAGACGGTATCCGTATTTTTCGTTTTTTCTTATTATGCTGCTTTTCGGCGCTTTGGAGGCGGGGCTTACACCGCTATTGTCGGCACTTGCCGAGGAAGCTCTTGCCGTAACCGTGCCGCTTGGGTATTTGGCACAGGCGCTTGCGGTGATCGCGCCGTTTTTGATGATCGGTGCGGCGGTGCGCGCAAGCGAAAACGGCTTTGGTGCCGCACTTCCCTACTTTTTTATTTACCTTGGTGTGCGCGTGCTGATGCAGTTTCCTCTCGCGATATACGAATATTCCGCGTCGCTGACCACGTCCTACCTTTTCGTGCTTTTCGTTTACGAGCTTACGGCGATACTCAATTCTCTTTTCTTCTTTTTTCTCTTGCTTCTTGGTTATCTTCTTTTTAGAGGAAGCGAAAAAAAGAGAGATGAGCGCTTTTTCGGCTTCGGCGGTAAGGACACACGCATGCTGTGGCTTTCCGCTTTCGTCATTGCGCTGCAAAAAACGGTGCTTTTTATTATGAGCTATTTAGAGCATTTAGGCAGCAAGCTTTGGATCTTCGAGAGCGAGGACGCGCTCGACGCCCTGCTATCCGTTCTTTTTATCGCCCTTTGCACGCTTCTTTCCTACGCCGTCGGGCGCTTCGCGATGCGAGCGTTTTTCACAAAAGCCGAATAAAAAACAAGAGCAAGAACAAAAGGATCTTCTCCTCTTAGCGTGATGCTCTTAACGGAGCATTCACGCTAAACGATGTTTGCCCTTGCGGGCAAGTGATGACGGCTTTGCCTTGTGATGTTCACTTCGTGAATGATGTTGTGCCTTCGGCACAGTGGGCAAACATCACATCACTGCGAGCCTATATTGGCGAGCAACATCATTATGCGTAGCATAACATCACTTTTGCACAAGCAAAACATCACCGACAGAAAAAGAGCAGACATACAAGGCTTTTGCCTTGCGTGTTTGCTCTTTCTGCTTGTATATGGGTTTGGGCTTAGCCCATTTTGCGTTTGACCGGACAAATGCGATGCTCGCACTTAACGGTGTTTTTTAATTCTCCGCTAAGAACACCACCCATTATTCTTGCTCTTTTTGTTTGTAGCGCGGGTTGGCATTACAAAAGCGCGTCGATTGGGCGGCAGATGACGGCGCCGGGAAGCTCCTTTGCCGCGGTTTCCGCATCCTCTTCGGTGTCAAAAACGCCGAAAACGGCACTTCCGCTTCCGCTCATCAGAGCGCCCATCGCGCCAAGGTTATAAAGGGCAACGCGCACCTCGTGGACCTCAGGGCAGGTGGGGATCACGACGCCCTCGAAGACGTTATACATACCGAGGATGGGGTCCTCGTCGAAAAAGCCGAACAGCTCCTCGTGCAGAGCATCGTTTTCGTCGGCGAAGTTCTCGAACGCTTCATCCAAGAGCCGATACGCCTTGGGCGTTTCCACCTTATTTCCAACGGGGGGAACGATGACGTAGATGCCGCCGGGGGTGGGATAGATGCTCATTTTTTCGCCCTTTCCCTCGCAAAGTCGGGTACCGCCTACGAGGCAGAAGGGGACGTCCGCACCGAGCGTTTCCGCGAGCGCGCAAAGCTCGCTTTTGGAGAGCGGGTCGCCGAGCGCTATATTCAAGGCGCGAAGCACCGCCGCTGCATCGGAGGAGCCGCCGCCGAGCCCCGCGCGGTCGGGAATATACTTTCTTAACGTGATATCCACCGCCGCGGAAATACCCGTTTTATCTAAAAACGCCTCTGCGGCAAGGTAGGCAAGATTTCTTTCGTCGGCAGGGATATCGCTGTTTTCCACCTTCAAGGTGATACAGCTATAATCCGCGCGCTCTACGGAAACGTCCACCTCGTCGAACAGGGAGACCGACTGCATCACGCTTTTGATCTCGTGAAAGCCGTCCGCTCTTTTTCCTACGACGTCTAAAAACAAATTGATCTTGGCATACGCCTTTTCGCTGACCTGCATAGTCTTGCCTTTCCGCCACGACGGGCACTGTGAGCTCTTAACGCATATATTGTATACCAACGCTAAAAAAAAATCAAGGTTTTTTTGTTTTTTTCGGTTTTACCTCTTGAAAAAGATGCGCGCTTTATTGTATAATTTAAAGTGAAGATATTTTACCCCTAAATTCTCGGAAAGGAGAGGCTATGCTTCCGTTCAAGCCCAACAAGGAATACACGACCGTCGCGCTTTACGTGGGTGCCGTTTCGGCAATTACGATCGCTATTGCGCTTTTCGTTTTCCGCTTTGCAGACGTGCGCGCGGCACTTGTGCCCGTTTTTAAAACGCTTTCGCCGATCGCGCTTGCTCTTTTATTTGCCTATCTCATTCGCCCTTTATGCAGTCGCATAGAGAAGCTCGTTTCGCGCTTTTGCAAGCGTCCGAGGCTCAGCCGTCTTATCGCGATCTTTTTATCCTACGTTATCGTTTTTGCGGCGATCATTCTCTTTATATTCTTCTTGATCCCCGCGCTTTTAGGTGATACCGGCGCACTCGGCAACAAGATCGTGGATCTTTTTGCTCAAGCAGAGGCACTTCTTATCGGTTTCCTTGACAAGCTGCACCTGCCCTCCGACGTATTTGAGGGTCTTGCCGCCACGCTGGCAAGGTATTACGACAGGGCGATAGACGCTATCGTTTCCTTTGCGCAAAGTCTTGTCTTGGGTACATACAAAACGATATTCGCCTTTTTCCTTGCGGCGACCGTTCTTTTCCATAAGGAGGACGTGGCGGGTGCCTTCCGCCGCTTTGCGATGGCGCTCCTTCCCCGTCGCCTATGCAGCTTTACGCACCGCGTGCTTATGCACGCCGACAAGACCTTCGGCAAATATTTGATCGGCAGGATCGTTGAGGCCTTGATCATCGGAAGCGTTTATCTGATCGTTCTTCCCTTGATCGGTATGCCCTACCCGTATCTCGTTACGGTGGTTATGGTCATCACCAACTTTATCCCCGTGGTCGGTGCTTATATCGGCGGTATCCCCTGCGGCATTCTGATCTTAACGGAAAATCCCGTGATGGTCCTTTGGTTCATTATCATCTGCCTTGGTATGGAGCAGATCGACGGAAATATCATTATCCCCCGCGTTATCGGCTCTATTCTCGGTCTTCGCGGCGTTTGGATCATGATCGCGGTTGCCCTTTTCGGCGGTCTTTTCGGCATCTGGGGTATGTTCCTTTCCGCGCCGATCTTCAGTGTTATTTACGTCATTATCCGCGACTTTGCCGACGATCGCCTCAAAAAGAAAGGAAAAACGATCCTTACCGCGGAATACGAGGATATGTTCGCCTCCACAGCACCGCCCAGACGGCGCTCGCTTCGCGCGCTTTGGAACGCCAACCACCCAAAAACCACCAATGATGACGAGGAGAAAGGAGGAGACGCACAATGAAGAAACTAAATCAAAAATACTTTACCATTGCCGTATACGCCCTGGCAATCATTGCGTTTTCCATTCTCTTTCTTCTTTTGGGCTTGAATTTAAAAAGCTTCTTTGCCTTCTTCGGACGCATTTTCGGCAAGCTTGGCTCCATCTTCTACGGCATCCTTTTCGCGCTGGTGCTTTTGCCCTTTGTGAAGGTGCTGGACCGCGAGTATGCCAAGCTCTTCTCGAAAAAAAAGCCCCGCAATATTCTTGTGTGCGCGTTTTCGCTGTCGACCGTATATATTTGCCTTTTGGCGCTTATTTTTGCGGCGATATGGTTTATCATCCCCGCTCTTGCGGATAACTTTGCCGAGCTGTACGAGAGCATCCTCGCGTTTCTCGGTGCCGCAGACGGCGACTTTTCTGCGCCGATTGAAAAGGTCAGTGCCTTTCTCACCAAGATTTTTGAAAGCACCTCACCTATTTTGACCGAGCTTGTTGCAAGCCTTGAATCCTACCTTGAGGAGAACATTCTCAACCTGCAAAACGCCAGCTCGATCGTGGCGGGCGTGGTTGCTGTGATCGGCGTTCTGATCTCTCAGCTGTCCGATATTTTCCTCGGTCTGATCATTTCGGTCTACCTGCTTGCCTCGCGCCGCGCGATCTCGGGTATTTGCGGCAAGCTTGTCGTGTCCATCTTCCCCGAAAAGACGGCGGTAAAGTTTGTAATCTTCTTCAAGCGACTTTACACCGACTTTTGCGCGTTTGCCTCCTCGCGCATCGTGCTTTCCTTCTTCGTATGCGCGGGTGTCTTCGTCCTCTCTTGGGTCGGCGGCATTCCGATGTTCTCTATTATCGTTATTATCCTTTTCGTCGCTCAGCTGATCCCGACGCTCGGCACGCTGATCGGCGTTCTTGCCTCCTCGGCAATCGTTTTGATCCTATCCCCTGTGCGCGCGATCTTCTTTATCCCCGCGCTTATTGCGCTTGAGATCTTGACCTCTTACCTCGTTATGCCGCTTTTCCTTCAAAAGAAGCTCCGCCCCTCTCACGGCACCTGCGCGGTGCTTGTGCTTTTGGGGTATGCCCTTCTCGGTCTTATCGGCGCGTTTCTTGCCGTTCCCGTATACGCGACGCTGAGCATTGAGGTGCGTAGCTTTATGGCGCACCGCCTTGCCAAGAAAAAGCTTCCTATCTCTCCCGAGGCATACGAAAAAACGGACCTCGGCACGATCATTGCCGAAAGCAAGAGGGCGGAGGAAGCCGAAAAGGCAGCCGAAGCGGAAGCCGCTACCGAAGGCGCAGAGAATGCCACGGGCGACGAGACTTAAATTGTAAAGAAAATAAAAACTTTTTATTTCTGTATTGACAAAATAAAATAATTGTGTTAGAATACTTTGGTGATTTGGGCCAACAGGCTCATCTCCTTGCCGCTATATGCGGCCAAAAGTCCAAAAGGAGGTAATAAAAGATGGAGAAGAAAACTTGCATTTACGAGACTCTCTTTGTAGTCAACGGTGCTCTTCCCGAGGAAGAGATCAAGGCTGTAGCAGAGAAGTTCACCACTCTCATCGCCCAGAACGGCGAGATCATCAAGATCGATGAGTGGGGCAAGCGCAGACTCGCTTATCCTATCAACAAGGTAAACGAAGGCTGCTACGTGCTCGTGACCTTCACGAGCGCTCCCGAGTTCCCTGACGAGCTCGACCGTCTCTTTGGCATTAACGATGCCATTCTGCGTTCGATGACTCTCAAGCTCGAGAAGGCTCCCGAGGCAGCAAAAGAAGAAGCTGCTCCCGCTGAAGAAGCTGCTGAATAAGCTTTTTCGCACTATGATTTAACTATTTGAAAGGAATGGGCAAATGGCTAGCTTTAACAAGGTTATTTTGATTGGAAACCTTACCGCAGATCCCGAGCTGAAGCAAACGACGCAGGGCACCTCGGTTTGCAGCTTTTCCATCGCAATCAACCGTCGCGCTTCCCGCAATGCCGATTCGGCACAGAACGTTGACTTTATCAACATCGTTGCTTGGAGAGAGCGCGCAGAATTTGTATCCAAGTACTTCAAGAAGGGCAAACCGATCTTGGTTTGCGGCCAGCTTCAGACGAGAACCTGGACGGACGCGCAGGGCGCAAAGCGTTACGCTACCGAGGTCGTTGCTGACGAGCTTTCTTTCGTAGAAAGCAAGGCAGCAAGCGAAGGCGGCGCATCCGCAGGCTACACTCCCGATGCATACGGCACCCCCGGCTACAAGAGCACGAACGCTCCTGAGTTTGAGGAAGTCAGCGGCGACGATGACAGCCTGCCCTTCTAAAACAGCTTCACACGCACTCACCGCGTGGAGCTTCATTTAAGTGAGAAAATTAAAAGAGGATTAAGAAAATGGATAGAAACGAGAATCAGCGTTCCTTCCGTCCTAACCACAAGCGTAAGAAGGTTTGCCTTTTCTGTGCAGAGAAGGCTGAGACCATCGACTACAAGGATATTGCAAAGCTTCGTAAGTTCATCTCCGAGCGCGCAAAGATCCTTCCCCGTCGTGTGTCCGGCACCTGCGCACAGCATCAGCGTGCGCTGACGACCGCAATCAAGCGCGCTCGTCAGATGGCTCTCCTTCCTTACATTTCCAACTGATAGGACAGAAGTGAGAAAAAGCTTCACTCTCGGTGAAGCATGAAAGCGGGAGGCAAATGCCTCGCGCTTTTCGTTTTTTTTGAGAACATAGGGGGAGGTGGCACCTCTTCTGCGCTTTCCTTAGGCGGAAAGTCGAATACGACCGAGGAGCCGTCGAGCCTTAGCGCCGCATCAAAGCTTTTGCCTGATTTGTTGGATACAAAGCCCGAAAGCGTGGGCGTTTTGCCTTCTGTAAGAAGGGTGCTGACGGTTTGCTTGGAAATGAGCTTGCCGAGAATCTTCATTTTGACGGTAAAACGGCAACCGTCCCTATACCCCGAGCAGCCGTAGCCAAACGAGGTACGGCGCACCAAGTCGGAGGCCAA
>JAZOSE010000103.1:0-19876 GCA_045656965.1 Eubacteriales bacterium | reverse complement strand
TCGCATGTCCATTATAACACACATCTTAAATTCTGTCGAGTATCTCCTGTTTTCTCGTCCTGTTTTACCCATAAAAATATGCACCTCCAAAAGCGTCTAACTTTTGGGGTGCATATCAAATCGGGGTGGTTGATCATTTTACAATTTCAAAAAGTGATTTTGGGTACCTGTAATCTTCTCCGCTTTCATCTACAACACGGTACCAGTAACTATCTTCTTGCAGGACATCATAGATTTTTCCAGGGATGAGGTCCATATCGTTATCTGCAACAAGAAAATCCATTTTTTCTTTTCCGATGTATTTTGCTTTCTTCACTTCACCTTAAAACCTACCTTTCCTACGCTGGGCTCTTCATACCAATGTACTTCTGCACGCTCTTCTTCTCCGTTCGGCAAAACAATAGTCGCCATTGCTTTAACTTTTTGCCACTCATCAGGATCTCCGCCGTACCTGCGAACTAAACCATCGACTTGGTCAATCTTTCTTTTACAACCTTTTCCAGCAAAGACTTCTTTGTTTTGGAGTTTGCTTCCCTCTGCAAAGCGCGCCACTTGTCCATTGCCAAGATCTATTTTATGGTTAATCCATTTGGCACCCACCGACCTTGGAAGCTGTTCATCCGGCAGTTTGATTGTATCACTTTCTTGCTTTTCTGTCAAGTGCGGAAAGTGCTTTTCTGTAACGCGCTTTATGCGTGCATCAGAGCTTTCGCCTTTTCCGTCGGTGAATTTCCCGTCTTTATCTCTTGGATGCTCATTTTCGCTCCATTCAATTTGTGTATCCCAAAATCTTGCATAAACGTAGTAAAAAAGAGGACTTTTCAGTCCTCTTTTTTGTTTTACTTTAAAAGGCTTTCGAGTGCGGCAAGGCGAACGGCAAGCGTTAAAACGCTCATTGCGCGAGAAAGCTCAACCTCGGTGGGATAGGAGGGCGCAATACGAATGTTTTTGTCCTCGGGGTCCTTACCGTAGGGGAAGGTGGCGCCGACGTTCGTTAAGGTCACGCCTGCGTCCTTACAAAGTGCGAAAACGCGCTTTGCGGTGCCGGGTAGCACATCGAGCGAAACGAAGTAGCCGCCGTTCGGCTTGGTCCAAGAGGCAATGCCTGCGTCGCCAAGGTCGTTTTCAAGCGTGCCAAGGACGATATCAAAGCGGCGACGGAGAAATTCACCGTGCTTTTTCATCAGTGTCGCGACAGCCTCTTTGTTCGGAAGGAACTCAAGGTGGCGAAGCTGGTTGAGCTTATCGTGGCCGATGGTTTGCACGCACCAAACGGGGAGCGCGACGGAGAGGTTGTTTTGGCTCATTGCCATCATTGCCACGCCCGCGCCGGGGAAGGTGATCTTGGAGGTAGAGGTAAAGAAGAAGATTCTATCCTCTGTGCCTGCTGCTTTCGCCTCATCGAAGATGTTTAAGAGGTTGTCGCCCTCGCCGTAGACGTCGTGAACGAGGTATGCGTTATCCCAAAAGATGCGGAAATCGGGCGCCGCCGTCTTCATCGTGGCGAAGCGACGAACGGTCTGATCGGAATAGGTAACACCCGTGGGATTGGCGTATTTCGGTACGCACCAAATGCCCTTAACGGCGGGGTCGGAGGCAACGAGAGCTTCAACCGCGTCCATATCGGGACCGTTTTCCGTCATCGCGACGGGGATCATTTCGATGCCGAGCGATTCGCAAATAGCGAAGTGTCTGTCATATCCCGGTGCGGGGCAAAGAAATTTGATCTTTTCCTCGCGGCACCAAGGACGCAAAGAGCCATACACGCCGTAGAGCATGGCGCGCGCGACGGTGTCGTACATCAGGTTCAAGCTGGAGTTGCCTCCAACGACGATATTCTCTTTATCAATACCGGTAAGCGAGGAAAAGAAGGCGCGCATTTCGGGAAGACCGTACGGCACACCGTAGTTACGGCAATCCACGCCGCCCTCGCTGATGCAATCGGCAACCGTTCGGGATTTGCCGAGCATGGGGGTGGAAAGGTCAAGCTGCTCTGCGGTGGGCTTGCCACGCGAAAGATCAAGAGAAAGCCCCTCGCGGCAGATGCCCTCATAGAGCGAAAGATATTTTTCGTACAGCTCGCGGAGCTGACTTTTGGGTTGTTCAAAATAGTTCACTGTGGGACCGCCTTTGCAATTTTTGCATTACGCAAATTCAATTTTTATATATTTTCAACGCTCATTATAATATATATTAAAAAAAAATGCAAGTGTTTTTCGACATTTTTTCATATTTCTATGAAATTCCGAAAAAAACCTGCATTTTTCTCTTCTATTTATCTATTTTCACGGCAAGGGTGCCGAAAATGTGTTATTTCGCGTTTTTTTCCGCCAACGCTTCGGCGACTGCCTCTGTATCCAGCGGAATTTTTCCAAGCTCGTTACAGCGCGCAAGAAGATGCGCGACGATGCTCTTTCTTTCCCCGTATTCACTTACGAGCGCGGAATACGGCACGGGGCTGTCAAAAACGTAAGTGTTCTCGCTTTTACGGAAATAGCTGACGACAAGCGGAACGTCGATCCCCTTTCGTGCGGCATGCTCGGCAAGGACGGCAAAGCCCTCAAAGAAGCCTTCAAGCTCGGGAAGATACCCTTTTTCCGAATGCTCGGGGAAGATCACAATGCTTTTCCCCTCGTTGATGGCGGCAAGGCTCTCCTTTATCGTTTTGGCAAAGCGGATATCCTTATAGGTGGATATTAGATCAAGTCCGCTGTAAAAAAGCCACGTCAGCGGGCTCGCGATCAGGCAAAACAGCCTTGCCAAATGGATATTCCAATGCTTTTTCTCGTGGTAGTATACTCTCGTTTGATATTTATACAGCTTGCGCAGCCCTGAGTTCATCTCATAGGCACCCCAAAAGCGCATCGGCTTATCTAAATACATCTCCAGCGCCATGGGTGCGTCGGTCCCCTCGTGGTTGCTCAGAACGATAGAGCCGCCCGAAAACTCCTCACCCAAAAAGATGAAGCGCGTGGGCTTATAACGGCATCTCATAAGATTTTTTAAGGCGCGAAAGTAAAGCCTTCCCTTTTTAACGATTTTTGCCATAATCTTCTCCTAAGTAAACTTGATAGGATCGTCAATCGGGCGATTACCAAGACCATTATACCAAGTATAAATGACCTTTTAAACACCTTATTGTTACCTTTTGGAGCGGAAAATACACAATTTGTTCATAATTTCAGCAAAAACGACGTAAACCTCCCTGTTTGTGAACAAAGCGTAAACAAAGCGGCACAACGTGCAAAGGCGCGACTGCTTGTATGCGCGAAATACCGACAAAGAAAGGGGCGGCGAAGCCTTGACAAATCGGGAAGGATAGTATATAATAGTTAAGATATTAATAAAACTCTTTCGGAGGCAGCTATGGCAAACGAAAAAAAGATGGTTGAGCAGATCACCTCGATGGACGAGGATTTTGCGAAATGGTATACCGACATTGTTAAAAAAGCAGACCTTATCGACTACTCCAGCGTGAAGGGCTGCATGATCATTCGCCCTTACGGCTACGCTATTTGGGAGAATATTCAAAAAATTCTTGACGGCAGATTTAAGGAGACGGGACACGAGAACGTCTATATGCCGATGTTCATTCCCGAGTCTCTTCTTAATAAAGAGAAGGATCACGTGGAGGGCTTTGCGCCCGAGGTGGCTTGGGTCACGATGGGTGGCTCGGAGAGACTGACTGAGCGTCTTTGCGTACGCCCCACATCCGAAACGCTCTTCTGCGAGCATTACCAGAATATTATCCGCTCCTACCGCGACCTTCCGAAGCTCTATAACCAGTGGTGCTCGGTCGTTCGTTGGGAAAAGACCACGCGCCCCTTCCTTCGCTCCCGCGAGTTCTTATGGCAAGAGGGTCACACCATGCACGCCACTGCCGAGGAGGCTGAGGCAGAGACGCTTCAGATGCTCGGCATCTACGCCGACTTTTTCGAAAAGGACCTCGGCATGCCCGTTGTTCGCGGTAAGAAGACCGACAAGGAAAAGTTCGCAGGCGCTAAGGCGACCTACACGGTCGAGGCTCTGATGCACGACGGCAAGGCGCTCCAGGGCGGCACCTCTCACAACTTTGGCGCCGGCTTTGCCCGCGCCTTTGATATCCAGTATCTTGCCAAGGACAACACCTTAAAGTACTGCCATCAGACCTCTTGGGGCGTTTCGACCCGCATTATCGGCGGTATCATTATGACCCACGGCGATGACCGCGGTCTTGTTCTTCCCTCCGCTGTCGCACCCGTTCAGGCGGTGATCGTTCCCGTTCAGCAGCACAAGGAGGGCGTGCTTGACGCCGCCCGTGCGCTCCGCGACCGTCTTTCCAAGGTCTGTCGCGTGAAGCTTGACGACTCGGACAACTCTCCCGGCTGGAAGTTTGCAGAGTACGAGATGCGCGGTGTTCCGCTTCGCATTGAGATCGGTCCTCGCGACCTTGCGGAGAACAAGTGCGTTTTAGTTCGCCGCGACAATCTTGAAAAGCAGTTTATCTCTCTTGACGAGTTAGAAACGCG
Organism: Eubacteriales bacterium; assembly: GCA_045656965.1. Taxonomy (GTDB): domain Bacteria; phylum Bacillota; class Clostridia; order Oscillospirales; family CAG-272; genus UBA1740. The sequence continues at coordinate 15,368 of JAZOSE010000103.1, read as the reverse complement.
CGTTCCTGCCGAGCTTGAGGCTCTTACCAAGGCGCTTTACGACAAGGCGCTTGCCAACCGCGCCGCTCGCACCTACACCGCAACCTCTATGGACGAGCTGAAGGCGATCGCCGAGGAAAAGAGCGGCTACATCCGCGCTATGTGGTGCGGCGAGCTTGACTGCGAGCTTGCGCTCAAGGAGGAGGCAGACGTTTCCTCGCGCTGTATGCCCTTCGGTGACGACGAAAGAGTCAGCGAGACCTGCGTTTGCTGCGGAAAGCCCGCAAAGGCGCTCGTTTACTGGGGCAAGGCGTACTAATTTCCTTCGATAAAACGAAAAAGGAGGTGCGGCGATGAACCGACGCAGAGATATCGGCTTAACCTCGTTTCAAATTCCCGGTGGGCGAACGCTTCTGATCGACAACCGTATCGGTGCCGCGCCTGCGGATGCCACCATTCTCTCTCTTGCGCGCCGAGGTGCCGAGGAGGGCTACACCGTTCTTTCCGATTTCGTATCGACGGATATGCCTGAACTGAAGCCGTCGGTACCAAGGCTTCATATTTGCATTCTCCTTCGCCCCGGTAAGCACGCGGAGAACGCGGGCATTATTCGCGCGATGAGCGCTCTTGCGCTTTCCCACGCGATCGAAAGAAACTCCGACTACAAAACGGGCATTCGCTGGCTTGGTGATATTTATGCCGAGCGTCGCCGCATTGCGAGCGTTTCCTCGGAGTCGATGCTTCTTCCCAGCGGATTTCTCGATTATCTTATTCTGCACGCCACGGTGGATATGCCGCGCGACCGCTTCCCGGTCCGTATGACCGACGTGGTAACGCGTATTTTCACCTCTCGCTCTATGGAAACGGCCGACCACATCGCGCAAGCGATGCTTCACGACTTTTTTACGATGTACGACGCGCTTGCCGCGGGCGGCATCGAGAACGTCTCCTTTTGGGAGGAATACAAACGCCGTTCCTATTTAATTGGCAGGCGCGTGCGCGCGCGTGTAGGACAGAAAAAACGCTACGGCACCGTCAAGACGGTGGACGAGGTGGGACGGCTGGTGGTATCTCTAAGCAACGGAGAAACGGTGGCGCTCACCGCACAAAGCCAGCTTTTATCCCGAAAATAATATGCTTTCCCGAGGCTCACCGCCTCGGGAATTTTTATTTTCCCTTCGGCATAGGATAGAGTGAAGGGGGTGCGTGCTTTGAAGGAACATAAGGACGGTGGGCTCTCTTATGCCCTACTTGATCTTTTGGCGGAGGAAAAAGAAAAAAAGCGCCCGTCGGCGCTCCTTCCGCTTTTGGTGCTTTTGGTCGCGGGGCTGACGCTGAGCTTTTTTTCCTTTTTCTTTTATAAGGAAGAAAACGAGGGGTCGCTGGCAATCGCGAAGGAGGCGATCTCGGAGCTTTTGGAGGAAAACGGAATAGTTTCGGTCTTTTTGGGGCTTTCGGGCGAGGGGGAGGAGCATTGAAAACAAACAACGCGCGCCTTCTTCCCCTCGGCGCGCTTCTTCTTTCGCTTGTTTTGTCGGAGCCTCTTTCAATGCTCTTGATGGCGGCGGGCGCTGTCCTTTTGCACGAGCTTGGTCACACGCTCGCTTTTTTTCTTTTGACGGGGTCTCTTCCCTCTCTTTCTCCTGACCGCTTCGGTCTGCGCCTTTTACCGCCGCGGCCGCTCCTTCCCTTTGAAGAGCTTTTGGTGGCGCTGGGCGGTCCGCTTTTTAATCTTTTTTTCGGTATTTGCTTTTGTCGCGTGGGGACGGATTTTTTCTTTTCTCTGGGCGTTATGCATTTCCTTTTCGCGCTTTTCAATCTTTTGCCCTACGAGGGCTCCGACGGAGGACGCGTTTTCCATCTTCTTTTTTTGCGCCTTTTGGGAAGAAAAAGGGGACGGGCTGCAAGCCTGCTTCTTTCTGCCGCGGTGCTGGCGTTTTTCTATTTTTTATCGCTTTACGTCTTTTACTTCACGGGCAAGGGGCTCCCTTGCGTGTTTTTTTCCATTTTTTCTTTCCCGTGGCAGTATTTGGAGCACGCGGACGATTTGTGAGATTTTAAGAGAAAAAAGGAGATTTAAAGAGAAAAAGAGAGGTATCCTTGCTTTTGGCAAAGAAAGCCGTCGGTTTTTCGCAAAAAAAGTTTGAAAAAAGCGAATTATTTTCAAAAATATATTGCATTTTGCAAATGTTTTTGCTATAATTCATTTCGCAAACCTATTTTTGTATAAATACGCAAAATGGGGTGTATATTTTTTGAAATGCCGCACGGTGTGCGAGCAGGAAGGAAAAAAGAGTTGAACAACATCATTGAGCTTATTGGCATTTCCAAATCCTTTGACGGCGAGAGCGTTCTTGATAACATCACGCTTACCATCAAGGATAAGGAGTTCGTAACGCTTTTAGGGCCCTCGGGTTGCGGAAAGACGACGACGCTCCGCATCATCGGTGGCTTTGAAACTCCCGACGCAGGTGACGTGTTCTTTGACGGAAAGCGTATCAACGACCAACCGCCCTACGAGCGCCACGTGAATACCGTTTTCCAAAAGTATGCTCTTTTCCCCCATTTAAACGTGTATGAGAATATTGCCTTCGGTCTGCGGCAGGCTCGCGTGCCCAAGGAGGAGATCAGCGCGCGCGTAAAGGAGATGCTTGAGATGGTATCCCTTCGCGGCTTTGAGCGCAAGAACGTGAACCTTCTTTCCGGCGGTCAGCAGCAGCGCGTTGCCATTGCGCGCGCGCTTATCAACAAGCCTCGCGTGCTTCTTCTCGACGAGCCGCTCGGCGCGCTTGACCTTAAGCTGCGCAAGGATATGCAGAACGAGCTTAAGAAGATCCAAAAGGCAACGGGTATTACCTTTATTTACGTTACGCACGACCAGGAGGAAGCCCTCTCGATGTCCGACACCGTCGTCGTTATGGCGGACGGTAAAATTCAGCAGATCGGCTCTCCTACCGACATTTACAACGAGCCTGAAAACGCATTCGTTGCCGACTTTATCGGCGAATCGAACATTCTTGACGGCGTGATGCTTGCCGACCGCTCGGTTCGCTTCTCCGGCCACACCTTCGTTTGTGTGGACGGTGGCTTTTCTGCAAACGAGCCCGTTGACGTTGTCGTCCGTCCCGAGGACGTGGACGTGGTGCATCCCGAAAACGGTATGCTTCGCGGCACTGTCAGCGGTGTTACCTTCAAGGGTGACTACTATGAGATCATCGTGGACGTTGGCGGCTTTAAATGGATGATCGAGACCTCCGACTTTGTGGGCGAGGGCGAAAACATCGGTCTTTATATTGAGCCCGACGCCATCCATATTATGAAGAAATCCGAGTTCTCCGGTCAGTTTGGCGACTACTCGACCTTCTCCGACGAGATGGACGAGCTCTCCAACCCCAACTTCGACGAGGAAGAGGAGGAAGCGGAAGAGAATGAATAAAAACTCGCTTTTAGCACGCGCCGCCGCCGCGCCGCACGTTGTTTGGAGTGTGCTTTTCATCGTTTTCCCTCTGCTTTTCGTGCTTTACTACGCCTTCACCGACGCAAACGGTGCCTTCACCCTTGCGAACATCGGGGCGCTCTCGGAGCACGCGGGCACCTTCTTTCTTTCGATCAGCCTTTCCCTGATCGCAACGGTCATTTGCGTGCTTATCGGTTTCCCTATGGCGTATTTCATCTCTCGCGCGAAGCCGAAGCACCAAAAGACCCTTCTTCTTGCGGCTATGCTCCCTATGTGGATCAACCTTCTTATCCGCACCTACTCTATGATGGCGCTTCTTGACGATGGCGGTCTTATCAACACCATCTTCGGCTCAAATCTTCACATCGTAGGCACCAAGGGCGCGGTTATTTTCGGTATGGTATACGACTTTTTGCCGTATATGATCCTTCCCATTTATACTGTGGTTTCTAAGATCGACAACCGTCTTCTTGAAGCGGCGCAGGACCTTGGCTGCAGCAGTCTTTCGGTGATGACGAAGGTCGTTCTGCCCCTCTCGAAGGGCGGCGTGATCTCGGGTGTTACGATGGTTTTCGTGCCCTCGATCTCCACCTTCTACATCTCGCAAAAGCTCGGCGGCGGCACCTTTGAGCTGATCGGTGACACCATCGAGCGTCAGTTTGCCAACCCCTTGACCTACAACGTGGGCGCGGCGATCTCGCTCGTTATGATGGTGCTGCTTCTTCTCTCCATCGCCGTGATGAACCGCTTTTCCGACGAAGGAAACGAAGGGAGGATGCTCTTATGAAATGGTTTGCTAAATCCTATATGGGCGTTATCTTCTTCATTCTCTACGTACCGATCGCGGTGCTTATCCTCTTTTCCTTCAACTCGGGTGAAAGCACCTCGGTTTTCGAGGGTCTTTCGCTTCGCTGGTATGCCAACCTTTTCCTTGAAAAGCCCGAGCTTTTAGAGGCGCTGCTCAACAGCCTTCTTTTAGCGCTCGCCTCGGCGGCGGTAGCAACGCTCATTGGAACACTCGTTGCCGTGGGTCTTTCGAAGATGCGCTCGCGCCTTGCAAAGAACACGATCACCTCGGTGACCAACATTCCTATGATGAATCCCGAGATCGTAACGAGCATTTCGCTGATGCTTCTGTTCGTTTTTATCAGCAATCATATTTTTAAAAGCACCGACGTTCAGCTTGGCTTCGGCACTCTGCTTATCTCTCACGTGACCTTTAACCTTCCTTACGTGATCCTTTCGGTCTCGCCGAAGATCCAACAGCTCGACAAGTTTCTTCCCGAAGCGGCGCAGGACCTGGGCTGCACGCCCCTGTCGTCCTTCTTTAAGGTAGAGCTTCCGAACATTCTTCCCGGCATCATTTCGGGCTTTATTATGGCGTTTACCCTCTCGCTTGACGACTTCGTCATTTCGCTTTTCAACGGCGGTGACGTTTTCAAGACACTTCCCGTTCTTATTTACAGCTACACCAAGAAGCCCGTTAAGCCCGACATTTACGCGCTCTTTACCATTCTTGTTGTGGTAATCCTGCTTCTGCTCGTGCTTTCCAACGTGGTTTCCCGCAGGGGAGAGAGAAAGGAGAAACACGCAAAATGAAACGCTTTGCTTGCTTTTTCTTAGCTCTTTTAACTCTCCTTTGTGCCCTGCCCCTTGCCGCGGCGGCAAAGGAGCTCCAAACGGTGACGCTGAACGTGTATAACTGGGGACAGTATATTGCGGACGGCGAGGACGATCTGCCCGACACCAACGAGCTTTTTGAGGAGTACTTCAACGAGAACCTTGCCGAAAAGTACGGGTACAAGATCAAGGTCAACTATTCAACCTACCCCTCAAACGAGGACATGTACAATAAGATCGTCAGCGGAAGCTCGTCCTTTGACGTGATCGTTCCCTCGGACTATATGATTGAAAGAATGATCCTTGAGGACCTTCTTGTTCCGCTTGATTTTGACAAAATTCCTCTTTTGTCGAACATCGACGAGCGCTTTTTGAACGGGCAGTATAACACCTACGACCCCGAGGCGAAATACTCCGTTCCCTACACCTACTCGATGGTCGGCGTCATCTACAACGAAAAGTACGTGGATATTGAGGATACAGGCTCGTGGGATCTTCTTTGGAACGAAAAATACGACGGAAAGATCCTGCAGTTCAATAACTCGCGCGATGCCTTCGGCACGGCGCTTTACTACCTTGGCTATTCGGTAAATACCACCGACAAGGAGAAGTGGAACGAAGCGCTTGCGCTTTTGAAGGAGCAAAAGCATTTAGTCTCTGCCTACGTTATGGACGAGGTCTTTGACAAGATGCAAAACGAGAGCGCGTATATCGCGCCCTACTACTCGGGCGACTATTTAACGATGTACGACATCAACGACAGCCTCGCCTTCTACTATCCCAAAGAGGGCACCAACTTCTTCGTTGACGCGATGTGCATTCCGAAATGCGCCAAGAATATCGACGCGGCGCACGAGTATATCAACTTTATGCTCTCCCCCGAGCCCGCCATTGCCAACGCCGAATATATCGGCTACGGCTCGCCCAACACCGTTGTGCGCGAGAACCCCGATTATATCGCTTATATGGAGGACTGGCACGAGGATGCTATGGACATCCTTTACGGCTACACGCCCGTGCTTTCGGATTATACCGACCTTAAAGACGTTGATGCCGATGAGGGTGCCGTCAAGGCTTCCTTCTACCGTGCGATCGTTGACACCGAGGAAAACGGAAATCTTTTGAGCTTTACGAGCGACATCTGGTCGGACTTCAAGTCCTACAACTCCATTGAGCCTTGGATCATCGTTTTTGACGTCGTGATCGTCAGCGCACTGCTTTTTGCCGTCATATTCTTCTATGCGCGCAAAAAGTACAGAGAAAAATTCTACGATTAAACCCCAAGCGCCTGTTTTTTAGCAGGCGCTTTCTAAAAAGGAGATCATCTTGAACAGCTTTGAAATCAAGGACGGTGTTTTAACCGAATATCGCTATAACGGGAGTGATCTCGCCGTTACCGTTCCCGAGGGTGTTTGGAAGATATCCCTTTGTGCCTTTATGGAGAAAAAGGATATCCCCGAGATCACCCTGCCAAGCACGCTTCGCGAGATCGATATGTGCGCCTTTGAGGATTGCAAGCGGCTCCGGAGCCTCGCTTTGCCCGAGGGCGTAACGAAAATCGGCTTCAACGCCTTCTCGGGTTGCTCGGCGCTTAGGCACCTTTCCATTCCCGACAGCATCACCGAAATCGGCGACGAGGCGTTCAAAAATTGCGGAAATCTCGTCTATAACGAGTTTTCGGGAGCGCTTTACCTCGGAAACGAGAAAAATCCTTACCTCGTGCTTGTCTCGGTAAAGGATAGAAACGCCACCGAAGCCATCATTCATAAGAACACAAGGATCATTCTTGACGGCGCTTTTAAGAAGTGCAAGGGCATAAAGGAAACTCTGCTTCCCGATGGTGTCGTTTATATCGGGGATAGCGCGTTTGCGGGGTGCGAGGCGCTTGTGCGCGTAAGCATTCCAAGGACGGTAAAGAAAATTGAGCGCTCCGCTTTTGCCTTTTGCGAGTCGCTTTCGGGCGTTTCTCTTCCCGATGGCGTGGAACACGTGGGCGAGTATGCTTTTTCGGCGGGCAACGCGTTTGTAGACGTTACCCTTCCCTCCACCCTCACCTTCGTTGGCACGGGTGCTTTTCCGAGGAACGACCAAATGCACTATAACGCCTACGCGGGCGGTCTTTACTTTGGAAATGAAGAAAACCCCTACGCCGTGCTTGCCGATTTTGCAGACAAGGACGCAAAAGCAGCGGTGGTGCATAAGGACACAAGGATCATCCTTGACGGTGCTTTTGTAAGGAACGAGATCCTTGAAGGCGTTTTTCTTCCCGATGGCTTAAAAATGATAGGTTCAAGCGCTTTTCGCGAGTGCTCCTCGCTCAAAAGCATAAAAATTCCCGAGAGTGTGGACGTCTTAGGCGAGAATGCCTTTGCCTCTTGCGCATCTGCTCTAAGTGTGGAAATGCCAAAGGGCGAATTGAAGATCGGTGTCGGCGCGTTTATGGGCTGCGAGGCTTTAAGGGAAATAACCATCCCTTCGGGATGGGTCGAGGATTACGCCTTTGACGGCTGCTCCTCTCTTTCCACCGTTACGCTTTCAGAGGGCATCGGCTGCATCGGCGAATACGCCTTTTCGGACTGCACTTCGCTTACCTCTATCGTTTTCCCGAAGGATACCGCGAGAATCAACGAGTACGTCTTTTCGGGGTGTGAGGCTCTTCGTGAGGTCACGCTTCCCAAGGATGCCACGATAGAAGAATACGCCTTTGACGACGAGGACGAAATTACTTTTTATTACGTTTAAAGTTAAAAACGGACAAGGCGGGAAAAAAGTGCATTTTTATTTTCCTTTTTCCCGTCTTTTTTTCCAAAAGGGCTTGACAAAAGGGCATAAGTTGGTTATAATACTTAGTGTCTTTGTGTGAATACGCGCGGAATGATGTATAATCACTCTCGCAAAACAAAAAAATAAAGGAGGTGCCACTCATGAAGAGAACATACCAGCCTAAGAAAAGACAGCGCAAAATGGAGCACGGCTTTAGAAAGAGAATGGCAACTGCCAACGGCAGAAAGGTTCTTAAGAGAAGACGCGCCAAGGGAAGAGCAAGACTTACCTACTAATATTCTTGCATGAGAACTCCGATAAGCCACAAAGGACATTATCGGAGCTTTTTCATTATTAGGTCCAAAATTTAAAGATGGCAGGTGATGCCGCTTGAAGCTTCACGCTATTCGTGAAAACCATTTATATTCCAAAGCGTATTCCAAAGGAAAAAGGGCGGTCACGCCCGCACTTGCAGTGTATATACTGCCCGACTATACAGCCGAGGCGCTTCGTCGCGCCAACCCTCAGAAGATCCGTATCAACCGCGTCGGTCTTACCGTCAGCAAAAAGCTGGGCGGGGCGGTCGTTCGTAACCGCGTTAAGCGCATTTTGCGCGAGGCATACCGTGCCGTGGATACCGAGCGGGGCATCAAAACGGGATTTTTGATCGTTATCGCCGCGCGCGAGCGTGCGGTGGGATACAAGTCCACCGAGCTGACGGAAGAGCTTTCTTCGGCGCTTTCAAGGCTTTCGATGCTAAAATGAAAAGGATCGCTATATTTTTCGTTCGGCTGTATCAAAAGCTTATTTCACCCCTCAAACCGCCTTGCTGCAGGTTCACACCGACCTGCTCTGCCTATGCCGTTGAGGCATATCAAAACCGTGGCTTTTTTATAGGTCTTTATCTATCCACGCGGCGCATTCTTCGTTGCAGCCCCTTTTCAAAGGGAGGCTACGACCCCGTTCCGTACGGATACCGCTTTAAGAGAATTGACCTTATTCGCAAGAAGATGGGTGAAAAACAAGGTGAAACCTCTGCCGTTACGGTAGAAAAAAACATCAAAAGAAAGGAGATGCTCCCCTATATACAGGACGAGCATCGTTAAAAACATGGGTATTTGGGATATTATCCGTTGGCCCTTCGGACAGCTCCTTCGCTTAAGCTACGAGCTGCTCGGAAGCTACACTATCGCCATTTTCCTTTTTGCTCTTGCTATCAAAATCGTTATGCTTCCCCTCAGCATCAAGCAGCAAAAGGGTCAGATCAAGGCGGCAAAGCTTCGTCCGAAGATGGCGGCTATTGAAAAGAAGTACGCAGGCCGCACCGACCGCAAAACCATGGAAAAGAAGCAAAGAGAACTGATGGAGCTTCAGCAAGCGGAGGGCTATTCCCCTCTGTCCGGCTGCTTGCCCCTTCTTATCCAGCTTCCTATCATCATCATTCTCTATTCTATCATTCAAAACCCCCTGACTTATCTTGCAGGCATTACCGACGAAGCGGTGCTCTCGGCACTCCGTTCGGGTCTTTCGCTTGCCGAAAACGCAACGCAGTACCAGATCTTTGACGCTGTGAAGGCTTCGGCGGGCAGTATCGCAGGCGTTGCCGACGAGGTGCTTGCCTCTATTCGCGCGCTTGATTTGACCATCTTTAACAGCATCAATCTTTCCGCAACACCCTCAATGAAGAGCCTTGCCGATTTCTCTAAGGAAACCTGGCTTCTCATTATCCCTGTTCTGACCTTTGCTTCTTCCTTCCTTTCCATGAAGCTTTCGAAGAAGTTTATGGCAAATCCCGCTGCCGCTATGGGCAATGAGGATATGCAAAAGTCGAATATGATCATGGATATTATGATGCCCGCCATGTCGCTCTTTATCGCCTTCAGCGTTCCCGCCGCTATCGGTGTTTACTGGGTATTCCAGTCCGTGCTCGGTATCGGTCAGCAGTTCGCTTTGGCAAAGGCTATGCCCCTTCCCAAGTACTCCCCCGAGGAGATCCGCGCCATTCAAAAGGCGGAGAAGGAGCGCCAAGCAGCCGCTATGGCGGCCGCCAAACAGCGCCGCGCGCAGTACGCGCTTGACGACGAGGATGAGGACGACGTAAACATTCCCGTGATCCGCTCGCGCTTTGATAACGACGACGAGCCCACCGCTCCCCCGCAGAACAAGACATCCAACAAAAAGAAGAAATAACGGAGACGTAAACACATTATGAGAAAAGAAATTATTGCACAGGGCAAGGACTACGAGACCGCCGTTGCCAACGCGCAGGCCGCTCTCGGTGCAGATGCCCTTGAGGATATTTCGTACGAGGTCGTTGACCTCGGAAGCAAGGGAATTTTCGGTATCGGCGCCCGTCCCACCAAGGTCAAGGCGTGGATCGAGCTTCCCGACACCGTAGCACCCCGTCAGCACGGCGCTACCGCTCCCAAGCGTGAGGAAGCCCCCGAAAATGAGGCTGCCGAAGGCGAAAACAAGGGTGGCGAGAAAAAGAGCAGAAACAACAGAAGAAGAAAGGGCGGCAAGAAGAATCACGGCGGCGCTTCGCTGCGTGACTTCGTGGCTCCCACCGAGCCCAGCAAGCCCCGCGAAAGAGTGATTCCCGAGGCAGAGCTCAAGATGGAGCCCGCAACCGTCGCTGAGGGTGAGGACCTTTCCTTCGATTTCGTAAAGCAGCTCGTGGCTAACCTCGGCATTGAGGCAGAGGTTGCCCTTTACTACTGCGAGGACAACTCGCGCCGCATCACCATCAGCGGCGAGGGTGCGTCGGTCCTGATCGGTCACCACGGTGAAGCACTCGACTCGTTGCAATACCTTGCTAACCTTGCCAGCGCAAAGAAGAACGCAAACGGCGAGCGTGACCGCCGCCGCGTTACCATCGACGTGGAGGGCTACCGCGCAAAGCGCGAGGAAACGCTCCGCGCACTTGCTCGCAAGATGGCGGCAAAGGCACTTCGCCAGAACCGCAACGTGATGCTTGAGCCTATGAGCGCCTACGAGCGCAGAATTATCCACTCGGAAATTCAGGGAATTGACGGCGTTGCCACCAACTCCATCGGCTCTGACAGCAACCGCAAGATCGTTATTTACGTTACCGACAAGAAGGTGGAAGCACCCGCCGAGGACGTAAACGACGAGGCAATCGAAGATAATGCAACCGTTTGATCAAACCGTTGCCGCACTTTCGACCCCACCCGGCAAGGGTGGGGTTGCCCTTATCCGCATAAGCGGAGCCGATGCCGTTAAGATCGCAGACGCCTGCTTCCGCGCAAAAAGCGGAAAAGCACTTGCGGATGCCGAAGCAAGACGGGCGGTGTACGGCAATATTATTTTGAACGGCGAGAGCATTGACGACGCTTTGGCGACGGTTTTTCGCGCACCTGCATCGTACACAGGCGAGGATATGGTGGAGTTCACTACCCACGGCAGCATGCTTGTGGTGGAGGGTACGCTTGCCGCGCTTTACCGCGCGGGTGCAAGAGCTGCCGAGCGCGGCGAGTTTACCAGACGAGCCCTTCTTTCCGGCAAGCTGTCCTTAACCGAGGCAGAGGCGATCGGCGAGCTTCTTGACGCCAAGAGCTACACCCAGCTTCGCCTTTTTGAGGAAGGCTCGCGCACACATTTGTCAAATACGCTGGCTTCTCTTTACGAGGAGCTTGCCACGCTGATCAGCACCGTTTACGCCAAGATCGACTATCCCGAGGAGGATCTTGCCGACCTTTCAAACGCGGAAATCGCCGAGAGAGCCGAGGCATTAAAGGCTCGTTGCCTTTCTCTTGCGGGAAGCTACCGCACGGGTCGTGCTATCACCGAAGGTGTCTCTACCGTGCTTCTCGGAAAGCCCAACACGGGCAAAAGCTCGCTTTATAACCGCCTTTGCGGCAAGGATGCCGCTATCGTTACCGATATTGCGGGAACAACGCGCGACGTGCTGGAAGCCACCGTCTCCGTCGGCAAAACGCTTCTTCGCCTTTCCGACACGGCGGGTGTCAGAAGCACGAGCGATCCGATTGAAAAAATCGGCGTTGAGCGCTCGCAAGCGGCGGCGACGGATGCGGAGCTGATCCTTGCGCTCTTTGATGCTTCTCTGCCCTTTGACGAGGAGGACGAGGCACTTCTTTCCTTCATCGACACGCTTGGTGGCGAGAAGCTCGCGCTTTTAAACAAGAGCGATCTTGCCGTGCAATTTGATAGCGCGCGTCTTGCGGGACATTTTACCGACGTTTTATCCATCAGCGCGAAGGATGGCTCGCTATCCGTGCTGTTTGAAAAGATAGATGCACTCTTTACAGACGGTACGCTAAAAATCGGCGAGGACGCCGTGCTCTTCTCCGCAAGGCAGTATGCGGCGACAGAGAGCGCCGCCTCGTATATTTCTTCCGCGGTAGAGGCTTTGAAGGCAGGCTATGCTGTAGATGCCGCGGCGGGCGATCTTGAGCTTGCGCTCGGCGCACTCGCAGAAAGCGACGCAAGAGCGGTGAGTGAGGACGTGGTTTCGCATATTTTCAGCAAATTCTGCGTTGGAAAATAAGCTTTTTGAAAGGCAGTATTATGGAAGAGCCCATTTTTCAAAAAAACGATAGCGGCTTTGTTTGCGCGCACTGCGGTCGTGAGGTTTTGCCCCTTGGCTACACCTCTCGCAATCACTGTCCGTTTTGCCTCTACTCACTTCACGTGGATATCAACCCCGGCGACCGCGCCAACAGCTGCGGCGGTCCCTTGCGTCCCGTCCGTGCGGAGCCGCACCCGAAGCGCGGCTACGTGATCGTACACAGATGCGAGAAGTGCGGCGCCATCAGCCGATGCCGTGCCGCGCACGAGGCAAAGGTCCAGCCCGACGATATTGATTTGATCATTCGCTTAACCGCAGGTGAATACGGTATGCCGTAAGCACACGCATAAAAGAAAACGCTTCCTTTCTCTTTTTACGAGGAAGGAAGCACTTTTTTAAAATTCGCTTTTCTTTTTTTGAAAATCCCTTGACTTTTTCCCTTTCGTTGTGTATAATAGTACAGTAAGTTTTAAACGGCGCTTACCATTATGGAGAAGTACTCAAGAGGCCGAAGAGGCGTCCCTGCTAAGGATGTAGGTCGGGTTTTTCCGGCGCGAGAGTTCAAATCTCTCCTTCTCCGCCAAAACAAAAAGCACCCTTCGGGGTGCTTTTTGTTTTGTGGGAGAGATTTGAACTTGAGCGCCGGTCACGGCGCGGGTAGCGAAGGCAAAAACAGTTAATAACTGTTTTTGACAAGCGAAACCGCCTAAAGCAAGGAGCCGAAGGAGCAATCTGTGATTGCGACACACGGCGACTATGCGACGGTGGAGGGCGGCTTGCCGCTTCAAATCTCTCCTTCTCCGCCAAAACAAAAACCATTGAAAATGCTGATTTCCCCAGTGTTTTCAATGGTTTTTTGTTTCTTTTGCTTTCTCTTTTTTTACACTCGTTTTCCCTATTTTACACTCGTTTCCGTAGTCAAAATGTAGTCAAAAAAAGCGGGGATAATTCCCCGCTTTTCTTTTTAATAAATACGCTTACCGTACTTTGATTTTATGTATATTCTGCGCAAGGGGCTCGTTCGCCTTTCCACCGAGGAGCTCTTTGAAAGGATTCGGGCGTTTGTCGAGGGGCATCTTTCGGAGGAATTGAGCGTGCCCGTCATTTGCGCCGCCCTCGGCGTCAGCCGCACGAGGCTATACGAGGTCATGCGGCGCTACGGGGAGGACGGCGTTGCCTCCTTTATAAAGACGAAGAGGCTTCTTCGCGCCAAGGAGCTCTTACGCGCGACGGATATGAAGGTCTCAGAGATTGCGTCGGCGGTAGGCTTTTCGGACTACAATTATTTTTTAAGAGAATTCAAGCGTTATTTCGGCGTTTCCTCCAAAAAAATTCGCGCCAATGCCAACTAAGGCTTGCAAAAATAGCGTTTATAAGGTATAATAGAGATGCCGCTACCGCGGAAAAGGAGGGTACTTATGGAGAAAATCGTTTTAAAGCACGTCAAAAAGGTGGATTTTTTAGCCATTACCGAGGAGCAGTGCCAAAAAGCATTAGCCGCTCTCAAGGCAGGCGAAGAGGTATGCTTTATGCCCGAAACGGGCGGATGTGCTACGCTCTCACCTGACGGACTGATGCGAGTGGAGGGTATCGAGTGCGTTTCCGACTTCTTCGACGTGGAGCATGAGGAAGGATATATTGATCTTTCCGCGACCTTTACCCATCCTTTAAGAGCAAAGGTTAAGAAGGTTGTTTTTGACGACAAGACAAAGATCATTTGCTATCGCGCCTTTAAAAATTATAAAAATCTTCGTGAAATTGAAATTCCCGACACGCTGGAGCGCATCGTTTCTCCGTTTGAAAACTGCCCGAAGCTAAAGCCCTATGCTCTTCCCTCTCACCTGACCTATATCAGCGGCGACGCCTTCGGTATATTCCCCGACGAGGTGATTTTGCCTGACGGCGTTGAGGAGATCAACGGATTTTTCACGGAAAGCCCCGTGCGCAAGGTAACGCTTTCACCAAGCATTAAAAGAATCGGCATGCACGATTTTTCCCGTTGCAAAAGCTTAGAAAGCGTGACCTTCGCCGAGGGGCTTACGGAAATCGGGAGCGAGGCTTTTTGGCACTGCGAGAAGTTAAAAGAACTTGTTTTCCCGAAGTCCTTAGGGTATATCGCTTCCTATGCGTTTGCAGACTGCTCTATGCTTGAAAGGATCACACTTCTCGGTGACACCGAAATTCACCCGAACGCATTTCTCGACTCACCCATGCATAAAAAGATACAAAAGCTGCGCTTTGATGCCTTTGAGCCGCTCGAATATGCGGGGGACAAAGCCAAGCTTCCCGATTTTGAAGAAATCAAGTCGGCGCTTTCCGGCTTAAAGCTCTCCGAACAGGCGATGCGCTTTGCGCTTTTATCGAAAACCGTCAACGAAAGATACTCCTACGGAGAGGTTGACGAAACACACAGCTATAGCGACAGCTGTCCTTTGGGCGAAAGCAGCGAGGTGGAAAACGTCGTTTTGTGCGAGGGCGTTATCGTGGGTGCCGTTATATCGGACATTACGGTAATGCTTGGACAAAGCATCTGCATCTACTCGGCGTCTGACGACGACGGCTCGGGTGGAAGCTCGCGCGACGAATATAGGGAGCTTGTTTTTAACGGATAAAGGCAAAAGGGCGGACGCCACGACGCGTTCGCCCTCAATTTCTTCCAAAACTTTTCCAAAACGCTTGACACTGCCCTTTTTTCGTGGTATAATACAATTCGTTGACATTGGGGTATCGCCAAGCGGTAAGGCACAGGACTTTGACTCCTGCATTCGCTGGTCCGAATCCAGCTACCCCAGCCAGAAAAAAGCACTTGCGCAAGCAAGTGCTTTTTTCAACGATGTGTTCCGCTCACGCGGAACGTGATGCGCCCTTCGGGCGTGATGTTTGCTTCGCAAGTGATGTGCGCTTCGCGCGTGAGGAGAGCGGAACGCATCACATCATTTTGCGCCACGGGCGCAATACATCACTGTGCGTCAGCACAACATCACTGCGGCAAAGCCGCAA
>JAZOSE010000102.1:0-7706 GCA_045656965.1 Eubacteriales bacterium | reverse complement strand
CGTTGGTCAAGCGGTTAAGACGTTAGCCTCTCACGCTGAAAACATGGGTTCGATTCCCGTACGGGTCACCAAAAAGAAAAGCACCTCGAAAGAGGTGCTTTTCTTTTTGCTGATGCGCTCCGCGCAAGAACCCACCGCGCAAAGCGCACGCACTTCTCTTTTTTCTCAAAGCAAGGGCGCGGATGGGTTCGCATTCGCCGCTCGTAGATCTGAAAGCTCGCTTTCAAGACGCAGAGCGTGCGAATCCTCGCCATAGGCGAGATTCCCGTTTTGCACCAACCACTTCACGCACCATGTTCGGTTGCCGCCGTTGAGCATGCCAAAGCGGTTGACATATGCACAAGAGAGTGATATAATAAGGTGAGGCGGTGTTTTCGCACGTTTGCTCATCTTGATTTCAACTTTGGGAGCGTTGATGGCAAAAAATTACTCTCAGAGTAGACAAGCACACACCACGGTGCTAAAAATGGTTTTTTCCTTAAGGTCTGTTTAAAATTGGAGATAATAAAAATGGCTAAACACTTAACTTTAAACGAAAGGTTAGAAATAAAGGTCTTATTGGAAAATGATGTCCCCATTCATACTATCGCACAGCGCATAGGGCGATCTAAAAGGACAATATACTATGAAATAGAACGCGGTTCTGTAAATGGTGTCTATTCCCCTCAACAAGCAGAAAAAAGAGCAAGGATGTTGTTATCCCAAAAAGGGCCAAAACCTAAATTAACTTTAAACAAAGAGTTGGCAATAAAAATATCCCATTATGTAAACGAAGAAAAATTGACACTTTTGCAAATCTTAGAAAGAATCAATCGATTGCCTAATGCCCCCCAAATTAAATCCGTGAATACTCTGTATTCAGCCATTGATAACGGCCTAATCCCAAATGTAACTCGTGACAGCTTGCGAATTAACAAAACAAGCATTTTTTCCAAAGGGTTGTTACAAGTTCCACTATGGATAAGGGAAGAATTAGAGTTAAGCGACGGAGACGAAGTGACATTAGAAATTCAAAACGGAAAGCTCGTAATCGAGAAAGAATAGATTTCACAGCTTGCGTTTTCTCAGGCAACATACACTCTCCCCACCTTGGCAGGCGCATCCTTCTATTATATACTAGCTGGTATTAGCTCGCCATAGGCGAGATTCCCTTTTTGTACCCAAAGCACCTCTTTCGAGGTGCTTTTCTTTTTCCTTGACAAACGGCGGCAAATATATTACAATGGGGGTAAGGGGGATGGTGGCGCGTGCCGCGTCCTTCAACTAAGCTATAAAGGAGCACTCGTATGTTTTCCAAAACCTATGGCAACGTCATTATTGAAGAAACCTCTACCCCGAAGCGCGGGCACTGCCTCAAGGCGTCGATGAAGAACGGCGCTTTTGACCCGATCTATATGGACTTTTTTGGCTTTGCCGTGCCCGAGGGCATCAGCTTTTATATGTACGGCAACAAAATGATCGTGATCACCACCTTCTCGAACATCAAGGAGTTCGAGCTTGACCGCATGCAAAACGGCTACATCGAGCTTTGCGTGATCCCCTGCAACTACTTCCAGCTCTGTCTCCGCTACGGCAACAAGTATGCCTCTCTCTACGGCTGGGACACCTGCAAGGGCGTGCTTTACAACTGCATGGACGGTATGAATGATATAGGAAAGCCTGTTGACGAGATCATCTTCCTGATCTGCGAAAAGGAAGAGGGCGAGGTCGTTGGCGAGCGCTCCGTTAAAACGGGGCAAACGCTCGGCTCTATTCTCGGTGCTTGCAACATGAAGACCGCCGAGGAGTTAAGCTACTTTAAACACATCAAATATTATCTCCAGCGCGACGAGAAGGAGAGCGAAACGCAGGACTGGCTCGATATGCTCTATGATCGCCTCTTTGAATTTACCTGTGAGTATTACAAGACAACAGCGACCTTAGACATTGAAAATCTCGGCGAGGTCTTTCGCGTCGTGATCGACGAAGACAACGATATTGAAAACCTCTACCGCACGGGAGGCTGATCCGTATGCCAGCCTTAGATTTTCGCCGCCGACCCCTCAGCTCCGACCATAGCGGACGCGTCTTTTTCTCGGCACACCCCGACGACACACCGAAATGCACGTCCGTCATCGACGACGTCTTGGCGCTCACCGACTGTATTGCCTGCTTCGACGGCGACCCCTTGGGCGAAGAAAACGCCGAATGGTGCACACTTCTTTCGGATATGCAGCTTTTCGTGGTTTTGGTCAGCGAAAAGTTTTTGCGCGAGCCTTCTCGCGCAAAGAATGCGGAGCTTCCCTTAGCCAAGGAAAAGCATATCCCCATTCTCCCGATTTTGACCGAGAGCGTTTCCCTTGAAGAATACAACCGCGTGTTCCCCGACATTCAGTACCTCGACCCCAAGGACAAAAGCGACGCCGCGCTTCCCTACTCTCAAAAGCTGGAGCGAGCGCTCGGTGAGGTCCTGCAAAGCTCCTCTGCACGCGCAAGGATCCGCGACAGCTTCGAGCTCTCCTTTTTCCTCAGCTATCGCAAAAAGGACCGCCGAGGCGCGCAAGAGCTGCTCGAAAAAATACACAGCCGCGACAAATTCCGTTCAGTTGCCGTCTGGTACGACGAGTTTTTGCTTCCGGGAGAGGACTTCAACCACTCCATTGAGGAAGCGATGAACCAAAGCAGTGCGTTTTTGATGTCGGTCACGCCGCATATGCTTGAGCCGACCAACTACGTTTTGGACGTAGAATTCCCTGCCGCCGTGGAAAAAGAAATGAAGATCGTGGCGGTGGAGACCCAAAGCACCGATAAAAGCGATTTTTCCGACAAATTTAAGGACGCGCCGCCCTTGATACCTCTAGAAGACGAGGAAAGGCTGTTTTCCGCATTAGAGGGCATCACCGGTGCCTCCCTCTGCAAGGAAAACACCGCCGAACGCACATACTATCTCGGTCTTGCGTACCTTGGCGGCATCTGTGTAGAGGTCAACCGCCCGCTTGGCGTAAGGCTGATAAAGGAAGCCGCCGAAAAGGACTACGCGCCTGCCGTGGAGAAGCTGATCGTTATGTACCGCTGTGGCGAGGGTGTGGAGAGAAGCTACGCCGAGGCGACCAAGCTAAGACGCAGGCTGATCGAGCTTCTTTACGCCGATTTTTCAAAAATCCGCACCGCCGACGCCCTCGACGACTACCTTTCGGCAATGATCGCCCTTGGCGACGAATACCGTGATCTCGGCGATTATAGCTCGGCGCGCGACGCTATCAACCGCGCCCGTACCGAATCGGACCGCTTGCGCGGAGAAAGGCACTTAAACGGCACCGCCGCGCTCTACACGCGCATCGCCGTCCAGCGTCTTTCGGCAATAGAGCGCCTTGCGGGCAATCTTGACGAGGCAATTCTGATCCTCAAAAGCAATCTTCCCTTTTTCCGCTTTGAAGCAGAGGAAAGCGGGGAAAGCACCGACCGCCGTGGTCTTGCCGTGCTTTTAGAGGAGCTTTCTAACCTCTATATCGAAAAGGGGCTACCCGCCAAGGCGGAAAAGTTCGCAAAGGAAGCTATGCAGATCAACGAGGCGCTCGTCGCACGCGAGGGCTCCTCGGCGCTTGACCGCTACAACCTCAGCGTCAATCTTTTCAACAAAGCCCTGTCCCTGTCAAGCACAGGCGCGCATGACGCGGCGATCGAAACCGCCCTTCGCGGCATTGACACCGTTTCCTCAGCGATGGACCACCGCGAGTCCTACGCGCTTTTCATTCGCTTCCATCTTTTGCTTGGCGAAGAATACGGAGCGAAAGGCAGCCTTGGCGAAGCCAAATCGGCGGTAAACGCGGCGCTTGACATCTGCGAGTCGCCCGCAACGCCGCAGGACATCGTTACCTTGAAGCTGAAGGCAGAGGCGCTTTCGTCACTTGGCGAGCTCACCATCTCCGAGGGAAATCTCATGGGCGCGCGCTCTTTTCTTCGCGCGGCGGACGACCTTTTCGGAGAGATCATAGAGGAGGGCGGCGAAAAGAAGATGTACCACTCGCGCGCCAAGGTCGCGTTTATGGACGCGCAGGTGTGCTATAACCTCTCTCTTTTCTCCGGTGCGAAGTACAACTACGAAAAGTGCATCGAATATATGGAAGCCTACACCGAGGAAGCACCTAAGCCAAAGGATCTGCACGTTTTGGCGCTCGCCTCCTACCTTCTGGGCGCTATGAACCGCCAGTCGCCCGACGTTTCGCTTCTTCAAAAGGCATTCACTATATGGAGTGAGCTTGCAGACGGCGAGGGCGGCGAGGAATACGCCCCCTTCCGCGACGAGGTCGCTTCCATGCTCATCCGCTTTATGTTTTAAAAAGGAAAATCCGATCTTCTCGCGAAGACCGGATTTTTTTATTTATCCCAAAAGATCTACGATATTATAGTCCTGCTCCTTTTTGACGGCGGCGGGGGTATAGGCGGCGGTGATCTCCGTCACCCACGAAGCGTCTGCAAGGCACTCCTCCAGCTCCTCGCGGTAGAGGCTTCTCGCGGCGTATTCGGCGAAGCCCTCAAGGCTCTTTTGCACATTTTTGTCGCTTGAAAGATACGGTGCCTCGTCGAGCGCGTAGCGCATCACGAAATAGCTACCGTTATCCTTGGCATTTCGCACCTCGGTGCAATCGCCTACACCGAGCGAGGCGAATGCGGAAAGAAGCTCCGCGGAAAAGACGTTCGTGTAGCGCATGCCGTCGTAAAGGTAGATACCGTTCGGGTAGCTCTCGGTCACACGGCTCTCGGAATAATCGCGTTCCCACTCGGTGAATGCCTCCTCGGTGGTACCGCCCGCGATGAAGTCGCGCAGATCCTTTTGCGCCGCGCTGTTCTTTTCGTCGCTCAAATAGACGACGTTGTAGCGCTTATAGTGCTTCGAGAAGAACTCGGCGAGTGCCTCCTTATGCTCGGCGGCGTACACGCCGCTATAATCCGCGCCGAAGCGAACGGAAAGCAGAGCCTTATACTTGGTCTCATACAGCGCCACGCGCTTTAAGTCCGATTTGGAAACGCCGTACGCGCGCTTTAAGACCTTATACATCTTCTCGCCGTAGGCGTATTCCTCCATATCGGCAAGCGTGGTGCCGATGGCTGTAAGGTCGCTTTCGGAAAGCGAGGCGCCCGACTTATCGAAAAGCACCGAGGCGATAAAGCGCAGGGCGATCTCTCTGTCGATTGCAGATTTAAAGGCATCGTTATAGCTTTTGCCGCTTCCCTCGTCGATCTCTCTCCAGCCACTCTCGGTGTCGGTGATACCGAGGTGCTTATACGCGACGAGATACTGATATTTATACGAGGAGAACCAATAGGCATAGGTGTCCTCGCGGAGCGTTTGGCCTCCGTAGTGCAATACCTTTTCCTTTCGCGTAAGGACCAGCGCAAGGGAAAGCGCCACCGTTGCCACCGTCAAAAGAATGGCAACGAGCGCAAGAAGCGCGCGTTTACTTATGGGCTTCGCCCTTTTTTTCTTCGTTTTGCTACTCATTGTTTACAAAACCTTTCTTTTATGACTTTTCGGCATCCTCGTATTCCGTCATAAGCTCATATAATATCCGTGCGGCATCCTCGCCGTGCGAAAGCTTGTAGGTGACGGTCGGGCCCTTTGCGCCGCCCGCAAAGCGAAGCGACGGGTGGCGGGAGAACACCTCGCTCCAAACGTCGAGCGCGAGGTGCTCGGAGAGGAAGCGAAGCGTGCCGTCGCGGCATTCGACCTTGGAAATGCGAGCGCGGGAAAGAACGGCACGGGCATATGCCACCCAAAGAAGCCTTTCCGTAGCACGCGGCACGTCGCCATAGCGGTCGAAAAGCTCGTCAAGCACGTCGCTCGCGTCCTCGCGGACGGATATAAGCGAGATCTTTTTGTACATCTCCATACGCTCGGCGGAGGTGGCGATATAGCTTTCGGGGATATACGCGTCAAGCGCAAGCTCGATCTGCGACTCGAAGGGCGGCGGGGTCACGATACCCTTTTCCTCCAAAATCGCCTCGTTGAGAATTTTCACGTAAAGATCGTAGCCGATGGAATCGATGTGGCCGTGCTGCTCGGCACCGAGAAGGTTGCCCGCGCCGCGAATTTCAAGGTCGCGAAGGGCGATCTTAAAGCCCGCGCCGAACTCGGCAAACTCGCGGATGGCTTTGAGGCGCTTTTGCGCGATCTCGGTCAGCCCCTTGCCGCGTCGGTAGGTAAAATAAGCGTAGGCGTGTCTGCCCGAGCGACCCACGCGGCCGCGAAGCTGATGCAGCTGGGAAAGCCCCATTCGGTCGGCGTTCTCTATAATCAAGGTGTTGGCGTTGGGAAGGTCCACGCCCGTCTCCACAATGGTGGTGCAAACGAGAATATCGATCTCGCCGCGCACGAGCGACTGCCAGATGTCCTCTAATTCCTCCTTATCCATTTTGCCGTGCGCCACCGTCACGCGCGCCTCGGGGAAAAGCGCTTGCAGCTTCGCGGCGGGTCGGTAGATGGTCTCGGTGTTGTTGTAAAGGTAAAGCACCTGTCCTCCGCGCGCAAGCTCCTTGCGAACAGCGTCACCGATCACGACCTCGTCATACTCCAAAACGTAGGTCTGCACGGGGTGGCGGTCGGAGGGTGCCTCGTCCAGCACCGACATATCGCGAATGCCGCTCATCGCCATATTGAGCGTGCGCGGAATGGGGGTCGCGGTGAGCGTTAAAACGTCCACGTCCGTGGCAAGCGTTTTGAGCTTTTCCTTTTGGGCAACGCCGAAGCGCTGCTCCTCGTCGACGATCAGAAGCCCAAGGTCCTTAAAGGCGATATTCTTTGAAAGCAGGCTGTGCGTGCCGATAATAAGATCGATCTCACCGCGCGCGAGGCGGCGCTTGATACGCTCCTGCTCCTTGGGGGTGCGCAAGCGAGAGAGCATCTCAATATCCACGGGGAAGGAGCGCATGCGCGAGATGGCGGTCTGGTAGTGCTGCATCGCAAGAATGGTCGTCGGCACGAGGATCGCCGCCTGCTTGCCACCCACGATCGCCTTAAAGGCGGCGCGAAGCGCCACCTCGGTCTTACCGTAGCCAACGTCGCCGCAAAGAAGGCGATCCATCGGCACGGGACGCTCCATATCGCCCTCGATCTCCGAGATGGCAAGAAGCTGTGAATCGGTCTCCTCAAACTCAAACTCGGCGGCAAAATCGCGCTCCATGTCCGAGTCGGGCGGGAAGGCAAAGCCCTCGCGGCGCTGGCGCTCGGCGTAAAGCTGAATTAACTCCTTGGCGATATTCTTCGCCGATTCCTTCGCGCGCGTTTTCGCTCTCTGCCATTCGCTTCCGCCTAAGCGAGAAAGCTTTACGGTGCCGTCCTTGCTCTTTGCGCCGATGTACTTTGAGATCATCTCAAGGCGGTCGGCGGGAAGGAAGAGGCTATCCGTGCCCGCATAACGAATGGTGATATAGTCGCGGTAGGCACCGTCGGTGCGTATCTGCTCTATGCCCTCAAAGACACCGATACCGTGCACCGCGTGCACCACGTAGTCGCCAACGCGAAGGTCGGCGTAGGGCATGATCTTCTGCCCCGCGGGCTGCTAAGTCGGATCGTAGCCATGTCGTTCTGTGAGCCAAGGAGTTGGGTTACTAAGTTGTCTTCCTAAGACCGCTTGGCCTCCGACTTCCGATACCGTGCACCGCGTGCACCACGTAGTCGCCAACGCGAAGGTCGGCGTAGGACATGATCTTCTGCCCCGCGGGCTGCT
>JAZOSE010000101.1:0-12981 GCA_045656965.1 Eubacteriales bacterium | reverse complement strand
CCGAGATGATCTACGAGCATATGCGAGCAATCGATGTCACTCTGCCCACCGTTGGGCATCAGCACTCCAACCACGCGGTCAGCGCCAAGTGCCTTTGCACAAAGTGCCGCCACAATAGAGCTATCCTTTCCGCCCGAAATACCGATAACGGCGTTACAGCCCTTACCGTTTTCTTCAAACCAATCTCTGATCCACTTTAAAAGCGCGTCGAGTGTCTTTTTTGCGTCGAACATATTTTTCTCCATTCTGCCTTGAAATAAGGCTTGAAAATTATTTCTTTTCAGCGATAAAGAAGTAGGGCGAGGTGGGGGAATTCATAATATTAAAGCGCGAAACACAGATTTTTCTTCTGTCAAGACTCGGGAAATATTCGGCAAGCATTTCGCCCTCAAGGCTTCCCTCCTCGTGACCGGGATATACGGCAATCAGAAGAATGCCGTCGTCCGCCAGAAGATCAAGCGCGGCTTCTACGGCAGGCATCGTCGTTTCCCTGAGCGTTGTTACCGCTTTCCTGCCGCTTCGGGGCAGATATCCGAGATTGAACATTCCTGCTTTGATCGGCTCCTTGACAAACTCCTTGACGCGGTGGTGAGAGGCACAAATAAGCTCGTAATTTTCGTGTGCGCCGCAATCCTTTAAGTGTGCCTCGGTGGAGACGAGCGCATCCTCTTGGATATCGAAGGCGTAGACCTTCCCCGTTTCTCCTACCGTTTCGGAAAGAAAGAGCGTATCGTTGCCGTTGCCCATCGTGAAATCCACGGCGGTATCACCTTCTCCAAGGTGCTGAAGAATAAAATACTTTTGAAGCGAAAGCAAATCTACCATTGTCGTATTCCTTTACGTATTCTCTCGGCGTCTCGGTCTGACAAACGCCGTATAATTGGTTTTATAGGTAACGTATCCCGGCTTTGAGGCAGGGGGCTTTTTGACGTTTTTAATGCGCGTATAATCCACCGCCACGAGATCCGCAGTAGCGGCGCTGTACAGCGCGGCGATCTCTGCCGCCTCAGTATAATCCGCCTCGGGCGGCTCATCGCCACCGCAAACGAGGATAACGTGTGAGCCGGGAACGTCCTTTGCATGAAACCAAAGATCGCCCTTTTCGGCAATTTTGAAGGTTAAAAGCTCGTTTTGCAGATTGTTTCTTCCGCAAAGCACGCGATATCCGCCACTTGTCTTAAACTCTAAGGGGCGAGCCTTGATCTGCTTTTGCGGCGTGTGCCTTTTAAGGCGCGAGGCGTATCCTGCGCGTGCAAGCTCATCTCGCAGATCGGCGAGATCCGCCTCGGTCTCGGCAAGCTTCAAAAAGGCGGAAACGCTTTCCATATAATGTAGCTCTTTTTCCGTGATCTCAAGCTGCTCCCTTAACACCGAGCGAGCCTTTTTTGCTTTGCTGTACAGCTTATAATAGCGCTGAGCGTTTTGCGCGGGGGAAAGCCTTGCGTCAAGCTCTACCTTCACCGCTATCGGCGGGTCAACGCTGTAATCTGTAGCGTCAAAGGATGTCACGCCGCGCTTGATCTTATATATTTCTGCTGTAATAAGATCCGCAGCACGGCGGAATTCCTCGCCCTTTTCGGAGGAAGCGAGCTCTTCTCTTTGCAGTGCAAGCTTTTTGCGAAGTCGCGCTTCGCTGTGCGTGACCAGTCTTACAAGATCGGCGGCTCGTGAGCGGATGCGCTCCGCTCTATCCTTTTCGCCGAAATAAGTATCAAACAGCTTAGAAATGCTCTCCGCTTTTTGTACGCTGCCCGACCTATGCGTTAAGGGTAAATAGCTAAAGGCGACAGGCGCTCCGTTTTCATCAAACGAGATCGAGGGCGCAACAGCGTAGGTGCGAAGAGATGAAAACCAAGAGAAAAAAGCATCCCAAAGAAGCTGTGGCTCTGCCTCGCGAACAAGGACGTCTGTTTTTCCAAAGGCGCGAAAAACGATCTCACGAGCAACAACGGTTGCCGTTCCCGCGAAGGTGTCTGTAATAAACCTCGCGAGCGAAGCGTCGGGTGAGGCATTTTGCAGAAATGCCAAAAACTCCTCGCGCACGCAAGAAAGCGGGTCAGCCTTATCGGGCTTCGGCGGAAGCGTGTACGTCATATTCGGCAAAAGCTGACGGATATCGCTATCCGAAAAATCGATAGGCTTTGCAACGGCAATGATCTTATCCGTGCCGTCTGTCAAAACGAGATTGCTGTACTTTCCCATCAGCTCCGTATATACTCTTTTTTCGGTGGGAAAGCCCATCTCGTCGTATCCCGAGAAGGAAAAGCAAGCAACGCGGTCAAAGCCGCACTGTTCGATTTTGATCAGCGTGGCGCCCGAAAGATGCTTGCGAAGAAGCATACAAAACATGGGCGCGGTGAGCGGGTTATCCTTGGTAATATGTGTGATGGAAACGCGCGGCGCGGTAGACCCGATATTGACGGAAAGGCGCTTGCCGCGCAAAAGAAATACGATCTCCTCGCGTGACGGCTGATGCACCTTTTCCACACGAGCACCAAGCGCGACATCTTCTATTTCGTGAAGTACGGCATACAGCATGCCGGCATCAAAAGCCATAGGGATTCTCCTTATTTATTGTTGAACAAGCGCCAGGGCTCGCCCTTCGGGCAAGGCGACTCAAACGTCATTCTCTTTCCGTTTGGATGAATGAACGAAAGGCGATATGCGTGCAATGAAAGGGGGTACGAGGAGTCGCCGCCGTATTTCCCGTCTCCTAAAAGCGGATGCTTGCGCGAGGCAAGCTGAACGCGTATCTGATGCGTTCTTCCCGTATATATACGCACGGAAAGAAGAGATATGCTTCCCTTTTCACTCTCCGCCGTATCAAGCACCTCATACGTCAAGCGGGCATCCTTTACGCCCTTGCGCATTTTGGAAACGACAAAGCTTTTGTTTTTTGCGGAATCCTTAAACAAAAGGTCGCGCATTTCGCCGCTTGTCTCTTCAAATTTTCCCTTGACGATAGCACGGTATTCCTTGTGCGTTTTCTCGTGATCCGTGATTTCTGCCGAAAGAAATGCGGCAGATCTTTTGTTTTTCGCCAAAAGCATCACGCCACTGACTGTGCGGTCAAGACGCGTTAGAGGAGAAAGCGGAAAGCCGCCCGTAGCGTGCGACGCGAGAAGCGTTGGTACCGAGCAGGTATCGCCGGGTGCATCCTCGGAAAGCACCCCTGAGGGCTTCTCTACAACAAGAACGTCCGCGTCCTCATAAAGAATATTTATGGAAGGTGTGGTCATTTTCAAATTCCTCTTACTTAATACCGATGTCGTTTCCAATCACCGCGCCCGAGGTCACCGCACCCTTTCCAAAACGTGCTCTGATCTCATCAACGGTATTTTCAAGCCGCTCGTTCCGTTTCCTTTTTTCGTTCTCGTCCTCATCAAAAAAGGAGATCTGCTCGTGTGCCTCATCAGCGTGAAGAAGATTCATCGCCGTGACCGTGAGCATTCTGACGGGCTTCCCCGCAGGGATCGCAATAAGTGCCAGCTCATAAGCCGCCTCGGCAATTTCCCTGGAAATATCACTCGGTGGGTCAATAGGCTTTTGTCTCGTAATGCTTTGAAGCGCGGTATCCTTGACGGTGATCCCCACTGTGGCGCATTTTTGTCCGTGCTTGCGCAAGCGATAAGCAACGTCCTCCGCGAGTGTATATAGCCCAAGCTTTATTTCCTCACGCATCGTTAGGTCTCTTTTGAAGGTCATACCGTTTCCAACGCTTTTGGCATCGTTTTCGGCATAAATATCGGCAACGGGGCTATCGTCCTCGCCACGCGCATATTTTGATAGCATTTCCCCTGCTTTTCCAAGCTTAGCGCTCAAAAATGCGGGGCTTGCCTCGGCAAGATCGCCAATGGTGCGAATGCCCGAGGAGGCAAGAACGGCGGCAGTTTGCGCGCCCACAAAGAGAAGATCGCCCGCCGGCATACCGTAAAGCAGCTCCTTGTAGTTTTCGCGCGTGATCTCGGTCACCGCATCGGGCTTTTTATAATCACTTCCCATTTTAGCGAAAACCTTGTTGTAGGAAACGCCGACGGAAACGGTGATCCCGATCTCCTGCTTGACGGCACGGCGAATTTCATCCGCTATTTTACTGCCATCACCAAAAAGAGCTCGGCTTGCCGTAACGTCAAGCCATGCCTCGTCCATACCGAAGGGCTCAACAAGATCGGTATAGCGCTCGTAAATACGCCTCACTCGCGCCGAAAAATCTGCGTATGCCTCGTGGTGCGGTGGCACAAGAACCAGTTCGGGACATTTCTTCTTTGCGGAATAAATGGTCTCCGCTGTCTTAATTCCGTGTTTTTTGGCGAGCTCGTTTTTAGCAAGAATGATGCCGTGTCGCATTTCACTATCACCTGCCACCGCCATCGGCACCATAGCAAGCGAAGGGTTAAAAACGGTTTCCACAGAGGCAAAAAAGCTGTTACAATCGCAGTGCAATATCGTTCTGTCCATTTTGCCTCCTTGTCCGTTATTTTTCTTTATAGGGAGGAAGTGTCACGGTAAAGCGACAGTATTTCCCTTCCTCGCTTTCGCACCGGATGCTTCCGCCATGCGCTTTGAGAATCGTTTTTACAAAATAAAGTCCGAGTCCCACGCCCTTTTTGTCAAGGCTGCGGCTCTTATCGCTCTTATAGAAGCGGTCGAAGATATTGGGAATATCCGCCTCGGGAATACCGCTTCCCTCGTTATAGATCTCAAAAACCGCCTCTTTCGCGCGACCTTCATACAGGGAGACCTTGAGCGCGCCCCCGTCGTACGAAAACTTAATGGCGTTTTCGATAAGGTTATATAACATTCTGTGAAGCGCATCGGCGTCCGCTAAGATCGGCAAGGAAGCATTTTCCTCGTCGTACGTGACCTCAAGTCGCTTTTCTTCAATGCGCTTTTCAAGCGACACCATGACCGTAAATACGGTTTCCGGCAGATTGCATTTTACAAAATTCAGCTTTTTTTCGCCCATTTCAAGACGCGAAACGTCGAGAAGATCGGAAACGAGGCGCGAAAGACGCTTGATCTCGCTTGCGGTAAGGTCCAGATAATACGCTTCCTTTTCCTTGGGAATAGCACCGCTCTTGATTCCCTCTACAAAGCCGAGAATAGACATCATGGGAGAGCGAAGCTCGTGAGAAACGTCGGAAAGGAATTGGTTGCGCTTTTGCTCCAGCATATCCAGCTCGTCCGCCATATTATTGAAGGCAAGCGCAAGCTGTGCGACCTCGTCTCTGCCCGAGACTTCTATGCGTTGGTCAAACTTACCCTTGGCGTAGCCCTCTGAGGCAACGCTCATTCTTTTTAAGGGACCTACGATGCGCTCGGTTAAAAAGTACACCGCGATAAGCATCGCGATCATGATCCAAAGACAAGCGAGGATAATAGCGCGCGAGGTCGCGCCAACGATGCTTTCCGTGCCCATATCCGAGGTAAAGCAAAGCATCGCGCCGAGGCTTTCTCCGCCGCTACCCTGAATCAAATGGGCGGCAACGATCTGCTCGTCTTTTCCAAAGGATGTTAATTGCTTCATACGAAGATATTCTCCGTCGAGCAAAAGCTCGTTTTTCACTTCGCTAAAGAACGCGCTCTCCGCAAGAAGCTCCGCGGCGACCGCCTCAAAGCCCGAGGCGGAAAGAAGAAGGCTGCCGTTCATATCCAAGATGAAAAAGGCAACGGCATCGTAATCCTCCGTTAAGCTTGAAACGGCGTACTCTATATCCTGATTTTCTCTAAGGTAATCCGAAAGCCCTCCGTATTCCCCAAGGGCATATCCGTAGCCGACGATGTCGGCGCTTCGCGAGGCGATACGCGCAAGGTCATCCTTCCGCCTTGAAAGGTTTTCTCCCTCGATGATGGAGGTAATTACGGAAGAAAGCACGAAAAAGGTCAGAAGCACGATCGCCGTTGCCGCCGTTATGTACTTCGCAAATACGCTTTTGAACATAATTTACCTCCTACTTGTCCGTTACTTTTATATTATACATTCTTTTAGGGGGTTAAGTCAATTATTTTTTGAATTTTTCTTGACTATATTTATATTTTGTGCTAACATATATGATGAATTATTATGCGATTGGAGAAAACTGCTATGAACAGAAAAGTCGTAACCCGTTTTGCCCCCAGCCCTACGGGATATATGCACATTGGAAACCTTCGCACCGCGCTCTATGCTTTCTTAATTGCAAAGCATGACGACGGTTGCTTTATCCTTCGTATTGAGGACACCGACCGCGAGCGTCTTGTGGAAGGTGCCACCGACGTGATCAAATCCACACTTGCCCTCACCGGTCTTACCTACGACGAGGGTCCCGACGTTGGTGGCGACCACGGTCCTTACGTGCAAAGTGAAAGAAAGCCAATTTATATGGAGTATGCGAAGAAGCTCGTGGATATGGGCGCCGCATACTACTGCTTCTGCACCAAAGAACGCCTTGAATCTCTTCACGAGGAGGACGCCGTCGGAGGATACGACCGCCACTGCCGCGACCTTTCCCCCGAGGAGGTCGAAAAGAATTTAAAGGCAGGCGTTCCCTTCGTTATCCGCCAAAAGATGCCACTTGAGGGTCACACCTCTTATACCGACGCCGTGTTCGGCGAGATCGGCTGTGACAACTCCGAGCTTCAGGACCAGATCCTCATGAAGGCGGACGGATATCCCACCTACAACTTTGCTCACGTGATCGACGACTACCTGATGGGCGTTACCCACGTCGTTCGCGGAAGCGAATATCTGACGAGCACCCCGAAATACGTTCTTCTTTACGACGCATTCGGCTGGGAGCGCCCTACCTACGTGCATTTGCCTCTTCTTATGGGTAAAAACGAGGACGGATCCGTCTCTAAGCTCTCGAAGCGCCACGGTGCCGTTTCCTTCCAGGATCTCGTTTCCGACGGCTATCTTCCCGAGGCGATCGTAAACTATATTTCTTTGCTCGGTTGGTGTCCGAAGGGCGAAAACAGCGAGGCGGAGTTCTTCACGCTCGACTCCTTAAAGGAAGCCTTCACCGTTGCCGCTATCAATAAGTCTCCCTCCGTGTTTGACTTTGATAAGCTTCTTTGGTTCAACGGCGAATATATCAAGGCTCTTTCCGACGAGGAATATCTTTCGAAGGTTCTCCCCTTCTTGCACACCGAGATCCCCGCACACATCAACAAGGAAAAGATGCTTCTTCTTCTCCACGGCAGAATCTCCAAGCTTTCCGAGATCGACGAGAAGATCGCCTTCTTCCTCTCGCTTCCCGAGTACGATGCCTCTCTCTTCTTCAACAAGAAAAACAAGGTAACCGACGAGAGCGCCAAGGAAATTCTCGGTGTTGTTCTTCCCGCACTGGAAGCCGTCACCGAATGGAATAACGACACGCTTTACGCCGCGCTTCTCGCTATTGCCGAAAAAATGGGTATTAAGTCGGGCGCTGTGATGTGGGCTGTCCGCATTGCCGCGGCAGGACTTGCCGTTACTCCCGGCGGTGCAACCGAAATTATGGAGGTGCTCGGCAAGGACGAGAGCCTCCGCCGTATCCGCATCGCGCTTACGAAATAAAACGCAATCCGCATTTAAAGAGGTAGCTATGACAAAGAGTATTACCGCAGAGATATCGGAGCGCCTGTCCTCCTTTTCCAAGGGACAGCGTCGCATTGCCGATGCCATTTTAAACAGCTACGAAAAGGTAGCTTATATGACTGCCGCAAAGCTCGGAGAGTTTTGCGAGGTATCCGAGTCAACGGTCGTGCGCTTTGCCAACGAGCTTGGCTATGCGGGCTATCCCGATATGCAGCACGCCGTGCAAGAGCTTGTGCGTACGAAGTTGACGCCTAACCAGCGCATTGAGGTCACCAATCGCCGCCTTGGCAACCGTGACGTGCTCCAAAACGTGCTTTCCGCCGATGCGGAACGCATTAAATACACCTTGGAGCATATCGACAAGGAAACCTTCAAAAGTGCCGTGGATTCCCTTCTAAACGCCAAAAATATTTATATTTTCGGTGCGCGCTCCTCGGCATCTCTCGCATACTTTTTAAGCTACAACCTTGAGCTGATCTTTGATCACGTCAAATTTCTCCAGCCCTCCTCGGCAGGAGAGGTTTTTGAACAGATCCTAACCATTGAAAAGGGCGACGTTCTTTTCGCCATCTCCTTCCCCCGCTACTCGAAAAAGGTGGTTGACGCCGTGCGTTACGCACAGAAGGAGGGGGCGACCGTTATTGCCCTTACCGACTCTCCCATTTCCCCGCTTTCCGAATACGCTGACCATCTTTTGACCGCACAAAGCGATATGGCGTCCTTCGTGGACTCGCTCGTTGCGCCGTTAAGCATTTTAAACGCAACGCTTGCCGCCATCGCCAAGGAGCGCCAAAGCGAGATTACCCAACGCTTTGACAAGCTTGAACGCATTTGGGACGAATACGACGTTTATGATAAGCATTAAAAGAGTTGCCGTGATCGGCGGCGGTGCCGCAGGCATGATGGCGGCAGGCACAGCACTTATGTACGGTGCCTCCGTTACGGTGTACGAGCACAAGGACAAGCCGCTGCGCAAGCTGCGAATTACCGGCAAGGGTCGCTGTAACGTCACCAACAACTGCACCACCGAGGAATTTATCGCAAACGTCATTCATAACCCTCGCTTTATGTACGCCCCTTTGTCTCATCTTTCGCCTGAGGATACGATAGCGTTTTTTGAAAACCTCGGTGTTCCTCTTAAAACCGAGCGCGGAAGACGTGTTTTCCCTGTTTCTGACAAGGCATCCGACATCGCCGAGGCGCTTTTAAGGTATACTGAGGGGGTGACGCTTCGCCACGAGCACGTGCGCTCACTTTGGATCGAAAACGGTGTTCTTCTCGGCGTAGATGCCAAAACCAAAGAGCGTTACGATGCGGTCATTTTGGCAAGCGGCGGCAAATCCTATCCCTTAACGGGCTCCGACGGCTCGGGATATACCATAGCCATGCGCGCGGGTCATACCGTCACAAGGCTCTCTCCGTCTCTCGTTCCTATCACCTCAAAAAGTCCGTTTTGCGCACGCATGCAAGGGCTTTCCCTTAAAAACGTTGCTCTTCGTATCGTTAAAGGGGAGGAAAAAAGCGTGCTATACGAGGACTTTGGCGAAATGATGTTTACGCATTTCGGTCTTACCGGTCCTATGATCCTTTCTGCCTCAGCGCACCTTCAGGGAGAGGACATTTCTAAGCTTACCGCGGAAATCGATCTAAAGCCCGCCTTAGACGAAAAAACGCTTGACGCAAGACTTTTATCCGATTTTTCAAAATTCGCAAACCGCAATTTCGAAAACGCACTCTGCTCGCTTTTGCCCGCTAAAATGATTCCCGTTATGGTGGACTACGTAGGCATTCCCGCCGACAAGAAGGTAAACACCGTCTCCCGCGAGGAAAGACGCAGACTGCTTTCGGCGCTCAAATCCTTCCCCGTGCCGCTCGAAGGCTTCCGCCCGATTGACGAGGCAATCATCACTGCAGGTGGCGTTTCCACAGCGGAGATCGAAGCTAAAACCATGATGTCGCGCAAGATCAAGGGGCTTTTTCTTGCAGGCGAAGTGATTGACCTTGATGCCTACACGGGCGGATACAATCTTCAAATCGCCTTCTCCACCGGTTATCTGGCAGGAAAAAGCGCGGCAGAACTCGAATAAATAAAAAGGAGCTCCATATGAACTTTAAGATCGCTCTTGACGGACCGAGCGGCGCGGGCAAAAGCTCGCTTGCCAAGCTCATCGCATCTCGCCTCGGTATTCTTTACGTAGATACAGGCGCTATGTATCGCTCTATCGGTCTTTATATGCAAATGCACGGCATTGATCCAAGCGACGAGGAAAAGGTGCTTTCTGCCCTTCCCTCCGTCTCCCTTGACATTCGCTTTGAGAACGGCGAGCAACGCATTTATCTTTGCGGCGAGTTTGTGGGCGACCGCATCCGCACACCTGAGATCTCGATGTACGCCTCTCGCGTTTCCGCCATCGGTGGCGTTCGCGCTTATCTTCTTGACGCTCAGCGCTCGCTGGCAAAGGAAAACAGCGTAATTATGGACGGTCGCGACATCGGTACGGTCATTTTCCCCGATGCCGAGGTTAAGATATTTTTAACTGCCTCCGCCGAGGCACGCGCCCGTCGCCGTCTTATTGAGCTTTGCGCCAAGGGAATACAAACGACCTATGAGGACGTGCTTGGCGACATGCAAAAGCGCGACAAGAACGACCGCGAGCGAGAGATCGCTCCCGCGGTTGCCGCAACCGATGCCGTGATCCTCGACAACTCCGATTTAACGGTTGACGGTACAGTCGACGCAGCTATCGCCATTATTGAGGAAAAGCTTTCGAAAAGGAATGCGAAATAATGCCCGTTACGATCGCTGAAAACGCAGGATTTTGCTTTGGTGTAAAGCGTGCCACCGACTTTACGGAAAGCTTGATTCTCAAAAATCCCCGTGCGCGCATTTTCACCGTTGGCACCTTGATACACAATCCGCAGTTCAATGCGGCACTTGCAGAAAAGGGTGTTACTGCCATTCATGCGACGGATGCCGAAGGGCTTCTTTCGGAAAGAACGGACGACTCGCTCCCCTATTTCTTTGTTATACGAACTCACGGCATTACAAAGGAGGAGCACGAGCTTCTTCTTTACGCTCAAAGCAAATTTCCCAACGTTCATATCGAGGATATGACCTGCCCGTTCGTTAAACGAATACACGATATAGCAAAAAGAGAAACGAGCGAAGAAACCCTCTTTATTCTCCTTGGAACACCAACGCATCCCGAGGTTTTGGGGATCATGAGCTATGCAAGAGGCGAAAAAGTGGCGCTTTCCTCTTATGAGGAGATTAAAAAACATTTATCTCTTCGTCAAAATGACGAAAAAAAGCTTGTTTTAGCGGCACAAACTACACAAAATCTTCAAGAATGGAAAAAAACTCAAAAATTTATCGAAAAACTATATACAAATGCGAAAATTTTTGATACAATATGTAACGTGACGGAAAACCGTCAAAAGGAGGCGGAGCGTCTTTCGCGCGATGCCGACAGAATGATCGTCGTAGGCGGCAAGGAAAGCTCAAACACCAAGAAGCTGTATGAGCTTTGCAAGGCAAACTGCCCCGACTGCGTTTGGATCGAAACAGCGTCCGAGCTTCCCGAGAACTACAAGACGGATGCTACTAAAAAGGTTGCAATTGCCGCCGGTGCTTCCACTCCGAGCGGTATAATTTTGGAGGTATATAAATCAATGGAAAATTTTGAGCAAATGTTGGAAGAATCCCTGAAAACTTTACATACAGGAGAAACGGTAAACGGTATCGTTACTGCAATCGCTAATAACGTTGTATACGTTGACCTCGGCGCAAAAGTGACCGGCGTGATCGATTACGACCAGATCACCGACGAGCCTAACGTAGACCTTCGTACCCTCATGTCCGTCGGCGACGAGATCCGCGTTTTCGTTATCCGTGTAGACGACGGTAAGGGCGTTGCAACGCTTTCGAAAAAGCGTGTTGACAGTGACAAGGCTTGGGAAGACGTTATCGCACTTGAAAAATCGGGCGAGATCTTCGAGGGCAAGGTTACCGACGTTATCAAGGGCGGCGTTCTTATGTCCGCAGGCGGCTTCAAGGTATTCGTTCCCGCTTCCCAGACCGGCTATGCTAAGGGCGAGGACTTCTCTGCTCTTGCCGGCACTACTCAGAAGGCTCGCATCATCGAGGTAGACAAATTCAAGAAGCGTGCTATCGCTTCTATCCGCTCCGTACAGTCTGAGATCCGCAAGGCTGCTGAGGCTGCTATCCGCGCAACCCTCGAGGTTGGTCAGCATTTCACAGGTACCGTTAAGAACCTCACCAACTACGGCGCATTCGTAGATATCGGCGGCGTTGACGGTATGGTTCACAACACCGAGCTTTCTTGGAAGAGAATCAAGCATCCTTCTCAGGTCGTTTCCGTTGGTCAGGAGATTGAAGTATTTATTAAAGAGATCGACGCTGAAAGCGGAAGAATCTCTCTTGGCTACAAGACCGAGGAGATGGACGATTTCTATCAGTTCACCAAGGATCACAACGTTGGTGACGTTGTTGAGGCTAAGATCGTTAACATGATGCCCTTTGGCGCATTCGCTGAGGTTGCTCCCGGCGTTGACGGCCTTATCCACATCTCTAAGATCTCTCTTGAGAAGATCGCGAAGCCCGAGGACGTTCTCACCATCGGCCAGATCGTAACCGTTAAGATCACCGAGATCGACAAGGAAAACCGCAAGCTCTCCCTTTCCATCCGCGCCCTTCTTGACGAGGCTCGCCGCGCTGAAGAAAAGGCAGCTTACGAGGCTGAAAAGGCTGAAAGACTTGCCGCAAAGAAGGCAGCTGACGAGGAGGAGGCTCAGCTTCGCGCTGAAATGGCTCCCTACATCGTTAAGACCATCGACTAATTAGAAATTTTAAAAGCGCATCCATCAGGATGCGCTTTTTCTTTGCGTTTCCTTTTCTTTTAAATTTATTTTAATACCGAACTTTTAAAATAAATGCACTTCTCCGCTTGACATACTTAAAAAAATCTGCTATAATTTAACGGTAAGTGCGAAAGACAAATATACCAAAATTTCGGGATGTAGCGCAGCCCATAGCGCGCCTGGTTTGGGACCAGGATTCGCAGGTAGTGAGCTTCGCGAACGGCCGAGCGGTACCGAATAACACGCCGGGGGCGTGTTAGAGCCGCGAGGTGACCGAGCCGCAGCGAGACCGAATCCTGTCGGGATTTGAACCGAGTTGCTTACAATTAAATTCGGGATGTAGCGCAGTTGGTAGCGCGCCTGGTTTGGGACCAGGATGTCGCAGGTTCGAATCCTGTCATTCCGACCAAAATTGCCGATTTGACTGCTTTTTGCGGTCAAATCGGTACAAATTTAATATGTCACCGGAGGCTGTGTACCGTAGTACCGTAATGCCGGATTAGGTGTCCAAGTGAGCTTGGGTTATTGCATGTGCAAGACCT
>JAZOSE010000100.1:0-23989 GCA_045656965.1 Eubacteriales bacterium | reverse complement strand
GATATTGCCGTTGGCTTCCTTGATGCCGACGATATTGGGATGCTCGGCGAGCGCCTCATACGTTTTAGGCTCGATGTTGACACCCGTTCTGCTCGGCACGTTATAAAGGATCACGGGCTTGGTGCTTTCGTCGGCAATCTGGGTGAACATCTGATACAGACCCTTTTGGGTCGCTTTGTTATAGTAAGGGGTAACAACGAGCACGGCATCAGCGCCTGCCTCGCACGCACAACGCGTAAGGTCAAGAGCATAGGCGGTATCGTTAGAGCCCGTGCCCGCAATAACGGGAACTCTGCCGTTTGCTACCTTGGATGCAAAGGCAATAGCGTCTCTATGCTCATCGTCCGTTAAGGTCGATGCCTCGCCCGTGGTGCCGCAGACGACGAGGGCATTGATGCCGGAATCGATCTGCCAGTTGATCAGGCGTTCAAATTCGTCATAGCGAATGCCACTTTCGTCCATCGGAGTGATGAGGGCGGTTGCAACGCCCTTGAATACTGTTTTTTTCATAATTTCTTACCTTCTTTTCTATTTTTCTACGGCAGAAAAACAAAGAACCGACGAAACGGTCGGTTCTCTTTTTACGATGATAAAATGACCCACTTCACTAAAAAGCAAATCAAGATAGCTCTCCGCAAAAGCGACAATCCGACGGATATTATTCCCCCGAACCAGCACAGACGCTCGCCAACGCCTGCCTTCGGCACCTACCCCTTTCACTTCGGCAACGGTCCGCGTGACCTTGACACCGAGCTACTTTTGGTAAAATGCACCTCTACCGTTGTGACTATCATAGCACACAAAAGGTGCTTTGTCAAGTGCTTTTTAAAACTTTTATGGAGCAATCGAGCCGTCATCACACACGATCGTGACGAGCCGCCCCTCACTCCACGAGGCATCCTTGAGGGCATCCTCAAATTCCGCGACGGTGCTTCCGAAGCTTACGGTAGCATCGGCAGAAAGAGAAGCAAAGGCGCGTGCGTGAATATACATAAGATTTTTGCTTCCGAAGGTGAAGCTCTTAAGGGTCACGGGAAGCGCATCCTCGCCAAGAATGCGAAGCGACGAAAGCGTCAGCTCGGTCAAGGCAGTCCCCGTAAAAGCGTTTTTGCCAATAGAGGTGATGCCCGATGTGGTTTTAAAGATGATGCTTTCCAGCGCGGAGCAACCGAAAAAGGCATACTCCTCAACCGTTTCCGTGTTTTTGGGGAGCGTGACCGTTTTTAACGCGGTACAGCCCTCAAAGGCACGCAAAGAAATCTTTTTGATGCTATCGGGAAGCTCAATCGAAGCAAGCGCGGTACAGCCCTTAAAGGCACTTCCCAGCACCGTTTCAGCACGGTAAACCGTCAGCTTCGTTAAGGCGGTGCAGCCCTCAAAGCCGTAAGCGGGAATCTCCTTTAACGTGGCGCCGAGATCGGCGCTTTCAAGCGCAGTGCAATAAGAGAATGCACCGTTACCGACGCGAAGGTCGGTGGAGTTAGGGAGAGTGACCGACAAAAGCGAGGTGCATCGGGCAAAAGCGTACTGCCCGACACTCGTTACGCTGTCGGGAATCGAAACGGACTTGATAGCTTCGTTTTCGGCAAAGGCGTTCATAGCGATCGCCGTGACGGGCTTGCCGAGATATCTTGAAGGAATAACGATACTCTCACCCGCGCCCGCAAGCGCTCCTGTAACGGTATAGCTTTTACCGTCCTCGTTTAGCTTAAAGGATACGTGCTCAAAGCGAGCGTAGACCTTATACTCTGCCGCCTTGAACTCGCGGTTAAGATCGGTGGGATCGAACGCCCTTTGCCACGAGCCCTCATCGTAATACCAGCCGTTAAAGACGAAGCCATCCTTGGTGGGCTTAGCGTCGGGTATGTAAACGCGCTCGCCAAAGGGATAGCTTTTGCTGAGAAAGATCTCGTCACCCACGCAAAAATCGATCTTGATCTCAGGGGTGGAGTCGTCAGAGCAGGAAGCCAGCGTTAAGATGGCGCAAAGAGACAAAAGGAGCGCCACAAGAATTTTTTTCATAGAAGTTCCTTAATTTATCTGTTTTTAAACTCACAGGTGTTGTTTTCGTAGATATAATCGGTGAGCGCACCGTAGGTGATCGTCCAAAGAATATACCACTCAAACTCCTCCTCGGTGGCGCACTGACCGTTCGTTACGAGCGCGATGACCTCCTCGGGAGCACCCTCTCTGCCATACTGACTCTTAAAGCGGTCAGCTTCGACAGAATACACGTAATCATACTCCTGACGAAACTCCACGTAGGACATACGAACGTCTGCAAGCTGTGCCATTGCCATAACAAAAAGACGGTAAGATGCCGTTTCGGTGGCTACGGTGTCGGCATAGCTTTGGAGCGTGGGAAATTCTTCAAGAGAATATTTCGGCGTGGTGTAATCCGCGGCGAACTCGTGAACGCTCTTATAGGGGAAGTCCTCGCCCTTTGCCGCCGCCTCGTTTAGCGCCTTAATATAGGCGCTTTCGATGGTAGTGACTATAAAATCGTATTGCTCGTTATAAAGCTTTTTCGGAAGCCTCTTGACAAGCTCGGGCTTGTAATAGGTTTCAAGGAATACCATGATCGCCTCGTCCTTGATCAGCTGCGTTCGCTCGTCCTCCAGCTTTTTGAGCATAAAGGATACGGCACCCTCAATCACCTTTTCCTCGTTGTCCTCCTCTTGGGTGGGCACGTAACCAAGCTGGTTGATCACGAAGTCGCCGTTGAGGTCGGATACGACGAAGTCGGTAAAGTGATGGATCACGAAGTGAAGATACACCGTTTTGCCGTTGAGTGCCTGCAAGGTGTCCGAATAGGTTTCATCAAAGGCGTTTTCGGGAAGCGCGACGGAAACCGTTTTAAAGCTTTCCTCGGAGACGTATTTGACCTTGACCGTATAGGTCGCGGAAACGTCATTGCCGAGCGAATCCTTCACAGTGGTTTTGACCTCAAAGTTTTTGCCGTACTTGTTTTCGGGATCTAAAAGCGCATTGAAAAATGCCTCTCCGTATTTGGCAACGTAAAAATCACGCATAGAGGTATCGATGCGAAGATCGCTTGCCGATTTTGGTGCCATATTGCTTTTGTCGTAAGAGAGCTGGTAATCGATATAAAGGATAGCGCCCTCGGTATGCGAGAACGCTTCGCCATCGGCAAAATAGGTACGGCCGGCGGGGAGCGTTTCCATCATAGCGTCGGAGAGTGTCTTTGAGGTAAAGATCGGGTGGTAAAGACCATCCTTTTCAATATAGCTCGAAAGCTTGTCCTCAAACATCCAATATCCCGTAGAGGCAAGCTGAGTGCCTTCCTCGCTGTAAAGATTGGAGGCGATCGATTCGCCGTTTTCCGTGAGTGTCAGGTCGTAATAAATATACGCCTGATCCCAAAGACCGGGTGCCTTTGAATAAACGTCGTATCCCTCGCCCTTTTCGGCGTCGGCGTGTACAAGACGGTAAAAATCAAGCTCGTGGAGCGCGTCCTCTCGCGTGATCTCGGGGTATATGCCCGAAAGAAGAAGCGTTTTTCCCTTCATATCCGAAGCGGAAAACTTCACGTACTTTGCTAAATTAGAATCGCAATAGTTCTCAAATCTACCTGCGCACCCCGCGGTCAAAAGCGTGGTGAAAAGGATAGCGAGAAACATAAAAAAGGATAAAAGGCGTTTCATTAAAGAAGGTAATAGGGCAGTTCTTCCGTTACGCTGACGGAGCCGCTCTTACCCTTGGGAGCGGGCTTTTTGGTTTCGGTCTTAGGGGCTTTGGGTGCTGCCTTAGGTGCTGCCTTGGGAGCTGTCTTTGCGGCAGGCTTTTTTGCCGGTGCCTTTTTAGCGGCGGGCTTTGCCTCCACGAGATCTTTTGCGGGAGCCTCGGGAGCGGTCTTTACTTCTGCGGCGGGAGCCGCTACGCGTTTGATGCTGGATTTTCCTACTGACATTGTTCTAAAATCTCCTTTGCAAGTTCAAAATATTCTTTCGCACTACGAGAGGTGCGCTTGTATGCCAAAACGGGCTTGGAGTTATCCTGAGACCACTCTACCGCGCTGTCGATGCGGATAACGTTCTTGAAGAGATATACGTTATCAAGCTCGCCGAGCGTGTCAAGCGTCTGATGGAAGTAGTTTTTGCGCTCGTCCGCCTTGGTAACGGCGATGCCAAGCACCGAAAGAGTGGGCGCGATGCCTCTTACCTTTTCGGTGAACTCAAACATATTGGCGAGTCCGAAAAGGCCCCAAGGGCTTGCCTCAACAGGAATAATGAGGTAATCGGCGGCGCACATAATGTTCATGACCCAACCGCCGAGAGTGGGGGGCGAGTCAATCAAAATATAGTCGTACTTGCCCGACGCGCGAACGCGCTCGAGGCACTTTTTCAGCACAAACTCTCTTTGCCATTTGGTGAATAGCTCTACCTCAATGCCACTCATCAGGGTGGACGAGGGGATCAGATCAAGGTTTTCGTAAGGCGTCGGAACGATGTAGTCGGCAAGGTCCTTTTCGCCGCGGATAGCCTCAAAGAGATTTTTTTCGTTTTTCGCCATCTCAAGCACCTCGTCCTCGCCAAAGAAGGAGAGGGAGAGGTTGAGCTGCATATCTCCGTCCACTAAAAGCACGCGCTTGCCGAGCGAGGCAAAGGCATAGCCCACGTTGGAGCAGGTGGTGGATTTTCCGCTTCCGCCCTTGTTGTTGGCAAAAGCGATCACTTTAGTCTTGCTCATCGTCTTCAGTCCTTTCGTCGTCTAAATACTTAAGAATATCCTCAATGCCCTCTCCCGTATAGGAGCTGACGTGAAAGACCTTTTTACAGCCCGCAAGGCGAAGCCAGCTTTCCACAAGCTCGGGGTTGGCATCGGGCTTGTCTATACCCGTTACAATGCCCACGACCTCACGGTTAACAAGGCAGGTGATATTGGGGCTGAAAATAGAATAGGGCTCGTCGGCGGAAAGGACCAGTCCCACGATGTCCGCCTCATAGGCGTACAGAGCCAAGGCGCCACTCGTTTGGCGCAGCTCGGTGTATTCTCCGGGGGTGTCAATGATGGTATCCATATAGTGAACGTATTGCGTTTTGTAATACGTTATATCTTTTCCCATCAAGGCTTGTGACAAGGTTGTTTTTCCGGCGGCAACGCGCCCGATCAAAATGAGTTTTTTCATAATTAGGTACGGGTCTTCTCCACAACGGTATAGCCGAGCTTGTCGCGCACGTAGCTCATAATGTGGTCGAATGCCTCATCCACCTCCGAGACGCTGCCCGTGATGATGAGAGTACCGGTAAAGCGATCCACAAAGCCGATGTCGGCAGCCGAGGATTTCATAGCGATATCCGCGGTAATGACCGCCGTTTCCGCAGGGGAAACGGTAAGAATGCCGATGGCGCTCTTGGAGTAGTCGACCTTGGGATTTAAGCCAAGCTTCTGATAAAGAAGGGGGTCCGGATTGGCAATGATGTGCGCGAGCGTGACCTGTTTACCGGGGACAAGCTCTTGCACTATGCGCATTTTATCCTGAATCTCCATAGATATATTCCTCTTTTCTAAGGATTAGTTTCCGCCACCGATCTGGCAATGAAGTCCGCTTTCGCGGGCAACGTCCAAGAGGCGACGCATTTTTTCATCGGGAATCAAAGGAAGAGTTCCCATTCCGTAGTCTAAGCCCAGCGCGGTATATTTATCCTGACCGAGACGGTGGTATGGGAGAAGGTGGAGGCTTTGCACACCCGGCAGAGAGTTGGCAAAGCGTGCGATGGCGGAAATTTCCGCATCGGTATCGTTAAAGGTGGGGATGACGGGCACACGGACGGTGAGGCTCTTCGCGCGCTCGGCGATATAGCGAGCATTCTTTAAAACCTTCTCGTTACCCTTGCCGATAAACGCCTTATGCTTTTCCGTGTCCATATGCTTGATGTCCATCAAAACGTAGTCAATGTGGGGGAGAAGGCGGTCAAGCGTTTCCTCCTTGGCGTACCCCGTTGTTTCAATGGCGGTGGTCATACCGTGCTCGTGCGCAAGGCGCAAAAGTGCGAGAGAAAAATCCGGCTGAAGGAGGCATTCACCACCCGAAAGGGTGATTCCACCGCCGCTTCTGGCATAGTAGACCGAATCCTTTAGAACGGTCTCCATCACCTCTGCGGCGGTGATATCCTCGCCCGCGATCTTATCGGGTCTGCCGTGCATAGCACGCAGGGTAACGGGCTCAAAGAGCTGTCCCTCAGGGTTACAGCACCAGCGACAGCGGAACATACAGCCCTTTAAGAATACGACGGTGCGTATGCCGGGGCCATCCTGTACGGAATACCGCTGTATATCAAATATT
The DNA here is from genome assembly GCA_045656965.1 of Eubacteriales bacterium. Lineage (GTDB taxonomy): Bacteria > Bacillota > Clostridia > Oscillospirales > CAG-272 > UBA1740. Next base: position 17,682 of record JAZOSE010000100.1, on the reverse strand, counting down.
CTGCCTATGACTTTCCCGTCTGACATATAGCGGTAGTCCTTTCGTGTTTTTTAGAAGCCCTGCTCGGTGCGGTTGATGATATCGTCCTGCAAGGAGCGGGAGAGCGTAGTAAAGAGTGCGCTGTAGCCCGCAACACGTACCACAAGGTTGCGATACTTATCGGGATTCTTCTGAGCATCAAGCAGAGTTTCGCGGTTAACGACGTTAAACTGCATATGCATACCCTTCTGGTCGAAGAAGCCGCGGATAAGGGCTACGAATTTCTGAAGTCCTGCCTCACCTGCGAGGGCGGCGGGATGGAATTTCTGGTTAAAGAGTGTACCGTTGGAGGCAATAGCGTGGTCAAGCTTCGCAACCGAGTTGGCGGCGGCGGTAGGACCGAGAACGTCTCTGCCCGAGGCGGGACCTACACCGTCGGCAATAGGCGTATAAGCAAGGCGTCCGTCGGGAGTAGCACCCGTTTGTGCGCCGAGCGGAACGTTGGCGGATACAGGGTAAAGACCTGCCTGATAGCGACCGCCGCGGGGGTTGGTGTACTTCTCTACCTCTTTGGTATAGGAGTAAGCAACGTCGCGTGCGAACATATCGACCTCTACGTTGTCATTACCGTACTTCGGCACTGCCTCGATCATACGGAGAATAGATGCGTAGCGCGCTTTCTTATCGGCGGGGATATTATCGCCGCTCGTAACGGTCTTATAGATTTCGGCGACCTTACCTTCGTCAATAGCAACGCCTGCGTTTGCCATAAGCGTGGCGATCTCGGTGGTGATGTTCAGTGCCGCCTTACCCTTGTAGCCCTGACCGAAGTTGGCGTCCATCGCTTCCTTATACTCCTCAAGCGTTACGAGCTTCTTGTCATATACAAGCTCCTTAACGGCGAGCAGCGCATCGGTCATATTAGCGATGCCGAAGCCCTGAGGACCGGAGAAGTTATGAACGGCGCCGCCCTCCTCAACTGCCATACCGCGTGCGATACAGTCGTCGACCATAGAGGACTCAAAGGGCAGAGGGCAACGCAGACCGTGCGCCATATCGACGGCGTTGTCGGCATTGACCATAAGTCCGATAAAGTATGCCTGCTGTGCCTTGTAAGCACCGTAGAACTTTTCAAAGGTGTCAAGCTCGGAAAGCAATCCCGTTTTGGGACCGATCTGCTTGCCGCTGTTTACACCGTTCGAGAATACCAGCTCCATAGGACGGCACATATTGAAGAATGCGGCATCGTGCCAGCCGTCCGTGCGGTGAGGCGTTTGCGGCTCAACGCAGCCGATAATGCAATACGCGCGCGCTTCCTCAAGGGAAAGACCGCGAGCCATAATAGCGGGGATAATGACCTCGTCGTTGTAGTATGCCGGAACACCGTCGCCAAGGCGGGTAAGGTATGCCGCCTTCATTAAGAAGCTCTGGGGCGAGCCATTCCAAACGCGGATAGAGAGCGAGGGCTGAGGCAGACGAACGTGGATAGACGCTTCAAGACACATATAGGAGATATCGTTGGTAGCGTCTCTTCCCTCTTCGTCCTGACCGCCTGCGATGAGGTTCTGGAATACGCCGTAGCCGGCAAAGCCCTCTGCGGAGGCAAGGTCGCGGACCTTGTTAAGATCGTTAAGCTTGACCCAAAGGCAGTCAATAAGCTCTTGTGCCGCCTCGTAGGTGATGGCACCCTTATCGAGATCGCGCTTCAAGAAGGGATACATGTACTGGTCAAAGCGACCGGGGGAGATGGAGTGACCGTTGCCTTCGGTTTGAATGAGCATCTGCACGAACCAGAAGGACTGCACCGCCTCATAGAAGGTGCGAGCGGGCTTTGCAGGAACCTGCTTGCAGTTTTCAGCGATCAAAAGAAGCTCTTCCTTGCGAATGGGATCGGTTTCCTTTGCCGCCATTTCAGCGGCAAGTGCCGAGTAGCGTGCGCCATAGATGCAAGCGGCGTCACAGCTTTCCATAACGGCATAGAGGAAGTTGGAGCGGCGAACGTAGTCGCCGTCGGTGGGCGCGAGCTTTGCAAGAGCTTCCTCAGCTTCCTTGCGGATGCCCTCGTAGCCCTTCTTTAAAACCTTGCCGTAATCAACGGAAATGTGACCGACACCGTTGTAAAAATAGTTACCGACGGTAAAAACGGCGTGGTTCATAAACACGTCGTACGCCTCGGGGCTCATAAGCGAGGAGGCAAGGTCGCTGGTGGTCTTTCCCTTCCAGTAGCTGTGTGCGGCGCGAAGGCGTGCCTTATTTTCGGGGGAAACGTAGAAGGCGTCTGCCTCGCGGTTGTGCATCGTATCCAGCTCAGCATCGAGCCATTCAAACGAAAACTCGGGGAAGGTCTGGCAGCTGTGTGCCGTTACCGTGGTGCTACCGACGATCAGCTCGTTCGGGCGAATGGTAACGGGGATATTAGAGAGAATATGCTTGAACGCGGCACTGCGGCGACGCACCATCGGCAGATTCTCCGTGGCACGGTAGCTTTCAGTCAAAAGCTCGGCACGGTCAGCCTCAAGCACGGGCTGGTGATCGTAAAGATGATCGATCAGCTTAGCAATGCGGGCGCTCTTTTCAGTGGTAAAGCGCGTGGGTTGATGTTCCATATCGACTCCGTTCTTCTGCATTTGCAGAAAAAATGCTTTTTTCTTTCTTTTGGAGTAGGGATGAATTAAAGCTGATCCCAAAGCTCAGCGTGCGGTGCGGCAACAACGCTGGTTGCGTGGAGCATACCAAGGTTCTTCGCATATGCGGCACCTGCTTCAACAGCGGCACTTACGTCGCCAACCTCACCGGTGATAAGGACGATACCCTTACCGCCCATACCGCGAGAGATGCGAAGATCGTAGATCTCAACGCGAGAGGTCTTAACGGCGATATCGGCAACCTTGATGCCCGAAGAGCCCGAATAGGTCTCGATGGCACCGAGAGCGCCCTTCTTTACGCCGCTTTGCGTGCCGAAGAGTGCGCTGATCACGCGCTCGTCGATGCGACCCATCACGGAGGAGTCCACAATGTACTGCTCAAATCTTCCCTTTACGTGCTCCAGTGCGGCGGTAACGTCAGAGATAGAGCCGGTAAAGAGGATTTCGTACTTGCCGGGACAAGTGGGATGCGCGGTGATGAGGGAGATGCCGGCGCTTTTCAGCGCGGCGTCGGTAGCCTCTACACCCTTTGCAATGCTTTTAAGTTCAATAACGCCAACTGCGTGTATCATATCTGATTTGTCCTTTCTCTTTTCGAGTCTTACGCTTCGATAACGACCTTCATGCCCTCAGCATAGCTGACGCGACCGTCAATAGAGGCATATGCGGGAACGGAAAGCCCGTCTGCCGCCTCGGCGATCTTATCGCCCTTCTTGACGACGTCACCGATCTTAACGGCGAGCACGGAGGGAGCGCCAATATGCCAGTTGAGACCGATCTCCACAGTGCCGACCTTTTCGACAGGAGCCAAAAGCTCAGCCTCACGATCATACTTAGCAACGCCCAAAAGCGATTTCCAACGGTCGATGGGAATGAGGCGGCTGTCGCGGTATTCGTCTACCTCAACGTCCTCGTTGCCAATGTACTTCATACGGTTTTTGCCGAGGATCGCCTTGAACTCGTTGATGATATTTCGAGGCGAGATGTTCTGGCAGCACGCCGCCGTTTCGCAAACGCCGCAGCTGCAGCAAAGCGAAGCGGAAAGGATCATTTCGGGGGTCATTTCGGCGATCTTGGTTGCCGTTCTGACCATTTTATGAGGATAAATGGGGTAACCCATCAAGTTGCGTGGGCACATATCGGTGCAACGCGTGCACTGACAGCACATAGACGACGCGCGGGAGATCTGGGTTTTGATGTCGCCCATTTTCCCTGCTACCGCGGGGATAAGCTCGGGCAGAATGAGAAGCCCTTTGGTGCTTTTCTTAACGACAGCGATATTGGGATTGATGATCTGACCCATTGACGGGCCACCGTCGATCACCGCGTAGCCCGCGGGAACGGTGATACCGTAAAGGCGGAAAAGCTCACGAACGCGCATACCGATCGGCACACGAACGACGATGGTTTTTTCTACGTCGCCACCGATGGTGAGCCACTTCTCCGTTACAGGTCGTTTTTCTCTGACAGCAAGCGACACGTTATAAAGCGTTTCGGCATTGAGAACGATAACGCCCTTGGTGATAGGAAGATTGCCGGGGCGAACGAGTCTTCCCGTTGCCTGATAGATGGTGGCGATCTCGTCACCGATCGGGTACACGTCGGGAAGCGTTTTTACGAAAACGTTTTTGCCGAGCGACTGACCGTCGACAAGAGAAAGCCTGTGTGCGTTGTGCTCCTTTAAGCAAAGAAGCGTGCGCGCGATGTCTGCACATTCCATAACAAGCGAGGCACCGTCAACGATCTTATCCATATGCTCACGCATAAGCATATAGTCGGTTTCAAGCAGAGGCTCGCACTCCGATGCGTTCACGATCAACGTGTCAGCACCCTCGGCAAGCTTGGCGTACGAGGGAAAGCCCGCACCGCCCGCGCCGACAACTGCCGCCTCACGAATGAATGCCTTAATATTGTTGTCCATAATATGTATGACCTCGAAAATCAAATGGTGTAGTCAACGATACCGACAACGGCAGCGTCCGTGGGAGCGTCCTGTCTTCCGAGAGAGAGACGCGCCGAGGAGCCCGTAGTCAGAAGAACGGTCTCACCGATACCAGCACCCACACCGCAATCCACGGCGATGATGTACTTGCCCGTTTTCTGTCCATTCTCTAAAATTTCAACCTCAAGGAATTTAGAGCCGACCAAAGCGTCGTGCTTTCTGGTGGAAACGATGTTTCCGATTACAATACCCTTCAGCATAATATATTTCCTTTCACTGCACAGCTCTGTGCGCGATTATTTTACGATCTTAACGATACTGCCGTTAGAAAGTCCGACGGCATTGGCGTCATCGGTATCAAGGTGCATCTCTAAACGGAAGGCATCGCTCACGCGAACCTGCACGTCGTAAAAGCGGGTGCGGCGCGTTCCCTCGGCATCTACCGTAACGTAGTCGCCGTCCTTAACACCGAAGCGCTCGCCGTCCTTCGTCTCCATATGGATATGACGGTTGGCAATGATGCAACCCTCCTTCAGGGTAACGACACCCTTCGGGCCGATGATGGTGATGGGCGCAGAGCCCTCGATCTTGCCCGATTCTCTAACGGGCGGCTTTACCTTTAAAACAAAGGAGTCGGTTTTGGAGATCTCGACCTGCGAAGCCTTTCTTTCGGGGCCGAGCACGCGGACGTTCTCAATAGGACGGAGCGAAGGACCGACAATGGTCAAGGTCTCCTTGCAAGCAAACTGACCGGGCTGGGAAAGGTCCTTCATATGCGTTAGCTGATAGCCCTTTCCGAAGAGCGCCTCAACGTCCTCACGGGAAAGGTGGATATGACGGTTGGAAATACCGACGGGAACACCGTCCGCACCTGCGGTGGGAGCTGCCTTCGTGCCGTTTTCCATTTCTCCGATCACCTTTTTAACGAGTGCGGCAATGGTGCTTGCGTTTACGTCCATTTTGTTTTCTCCTTTAAGAGTTCGAATTTATAGATACGCACGTTTTTGTGCGCTTGTATGCAAATTTACGGTTTTCGCGATAATATAAATAAGGTATAAAGGGGCCGTTTAAGAGCGCGAAACGCGCTCTTAAACGGATTTTCCGCAAGCTTAGATCTTGGGAAGGAGCTTCTCCACGTCTGCGTGGGGTCTGGGAATTACGTGAGTAGCGATAACCTCGCCGAGCGAGCCTGCAGCAGCAGCGCCTGCGTCAACAGCAGCCTTAACTGCGCCAACGTCGCCACGAACCATTACGGATACGAGGCCGGAACCGATCTTCTCGGAGCCGATAAGTACTACGTTTGCTGCCTTTACCATTGCATCAGCTGCTTCGATAGCGGCAACAAGACCTCTGGTCTCAACCATTCCAAGTGCTTCCATGTTTTTATCCTCCATAAAAAATTGATAAACATTTTTTGATGCTTAAAGGGGCATCTTCCCTATTTTGAAAACCGAGCTTGTCGGATTTTCACGAAATCAGCCCGTGGTAAGAAACTTCATTACCTCGAGGTGCGGGCGGGCAATCACCTCGCACAGCTTGACGTTTCCAACCTCAGCGGCGGCGGCTTTGCCGGCTTCGGCAGCCGCCGTCACATCGGAAACGGAACCTTCGACCACAACCGTGACAAGACGTCCGCCCAGACGCTTTTCTACGTGGATGAGCTCAACGCTTGCCGCCTTCACCATGGCATCAAGGCCTGCGATCGCGGCAACCATTGCTTGCACCTCCAGCAACGCGATTGCTTTTTCCATTCTGTTTTAATTATTTTGCAGAGGGCAAAAGCTTCTCCACGTCTGCGTGGGGTCTGGGGATTACGTGAGTAGCAACGATCTCGCCGAGCGAGCCTGCAGCAGCAGCGCCTGCGTCAACAGCAGCCTTAACTGCGCCAACGTCGCCACGAACCATTACGGATACGAGGCCGGAGCCGATCTTCTCGGAGCCGATAAGTACTACGTTTGCTGCCTTTACCATTGCATCAGCTGCCTCGATTGCAGCTACGAGACCTCTGGTTTCTACCATTCCAAGTGCTTCCATCATTGTTTTAGTTCTCCTTAAAATTTTATTTTTTTAATTAATTAACGCAATTTGTCTTTGCCCAGTGCGGAAAGATGAGCGAACCACTCAACCTCCTCCGACTGACGCGTGATGATTTTTGCGACGACGAACATATCGCGCGCCTTTGCCGCTTCAATGCCCGCCTCCATCGCAGATTCGACCGCCGCAACGTCGCCCTCAAACTTGACGACCATCAGAAGCGGTACTACGGCGCTGTCGCCGCCTGCCGGCTTGTTTTTGTCTATGGCAACGACCTTAACGTCGGCAGCCTTTGCTACCTTGTCTGCCACGACGATAGAGGTTGTAAAGCCGGAAACCTCGATCATTCCAAGTGCCATATCCGTGCCTTTCTCTTACGATTACTCGTTGATGTAGCAGATCTTGATACCCTTTTGCGCGATGTTGGTCTCCATCGCCTCGTTCAGCTGATCGAGAGGATACGAGTGCGTGATAAGCTCCTTGATCGGAATGTTCATTTCACGCGCCTGCTTTAAGAATGCAACGGTGGTCGGGTAATCGTCCGCGCTGTAGTCCCAAGAGCCAACGATGTTGATCTCCTTGTTGCACATTGCAAAGTGGGGGTTCACGCTGTACTCGCCGTTGTTGACAAAGAAGCCCATTTCGCAAAGGCCGCCGCCGCGACGGATGTAAGAGTATACATCTGCCGCTGCCTGAGGTGCACCCGTGCACTGGAATGCAAAGTCAGCACCCATGCCGGCGGAAACGCCCTTAACGATCGCTACGCGCTCGTCAAGAGTGGAATGCTCGCGGAAGTTGATAACCGTTTTTGCACCAAGCTTCTTTGCCATCTCAAGACGCATAGGCGTACCGTCAACAGCGATGATGTGGTTGATACCTGCGGCACGAAGCACCGAGATCATAACCAGACCTACGGGACCAAGACCCTGGATAAGAACCTTGCTGTTGAAGTTGAGAAGGCCCGTGGTGTTTGCACGCTTGAGGGCGTGTACGCAAACGCACGCAAGCTCAAGGAGCATTCTCTCCTTAAGGTCAAGCTCGTTTACTACAAAGTAAGTTGCGCCCTTACCGTGAATAAGAAGGTGAGTTGCAAACCAACCGCAAAGGGGGTTTTCCTCATTGTGAGAGATCAGACCGAACACGCCCTGCTTATCGCAAAGGTTGGTGTTGGCGGGGTGGTTACGGCAGATCTGGCATTCGCCGCAGGAGATAACGGAGGTAACGATCTTGTCGCCGACCTTGATGGGCTTGCCCTCGGTATCAAACTTTACGTTTTTACCAAGTGCCAAAACCTCACCCGTGCCCTCGTGACCGAGAACGATCGGGATCATGCCGAAGGGATCGCCCTTCCACTCGTGAACGTCGGTACCGCAAACACCGCAGCCCTCAACCTTTACGAGAATATCGTCATCGCCGAGCTTTTCGGGAATGGGAAATTCCTTAACCTCAATTTTCTTGTGAGCAGTCAGCATCGCAACCTTAGCAACCTTGTCGGAGCAAGCCGAAGAAGAGCCGCCCTTCATTTCGCCAAGGATCTTGCGAACGATGCTTTCTACCTGGGTAGAATTCAGTTCCATTGGTTTTTCTTCCTTTCTTAAATGATACGGAAGCTGTCAGCCATCACGCAACGGCGAAGGCGGGTAAAGCTTCTTGCAGAGGTGATGCCCTCTCCCGTAGGACCTGCGATGGTAAAGGTCGCGTGACCTTCGCCGCCAAAGCCGATGCCTGCATAGGAGGGAGCGTTTTTAACGAAGATGGTGGTCTCCACAGCCTTTGCAAAGCGGGAAAGGTGGTCGATGTTCTTAGAGTGCATATGAGCGGTGTGGCGGTTACCGTGCTCAGCCTTAACGGCAAGCTCGATCGCCTCGTCGATATTATGCACACGAACGATAGGAAGAATAGGCATCATCAGCTCCTCTTGCACAAAGATGTGCTCGAAGGAGGTCTCGCAAATGATGCAACGAATTTCGGGACCAACCGAAATACCGATCTTTCCGAGAAGAACGGCGGCATCTCTGCCGACGCAATCACGGGAGATGGTCTTCTTTACAATGCCTGTTTTGGGGTTCTTAACGTCAGTCAAAACGACGTCGGCAAGCTTCTCCGCTTCAGCGGCGCTGATCATATAAGCACCGTTTTTCAGCATTCCCGCGATCAGCTCGTCTGCGACGTTGTCAAAGACGAATACTTCTTTTTCGGCAATGCAGGGGAGGTTGTTATCGAAGGTGCATCCGTCGATAATATCCTTTGCCGCCTTGGCGATGTCCGCCGTGTCGTCTACGATAACGGGGGGATTGCCCGCGCCCGCACCGATCGCCTTTTTGCCCGAGGAAAGCACAGCGCGCACAACTCCGGGACCGCCCGTGCAGACGAGCAGGCGAATGGAGGGATGCTTATACATGATCTGTGCGGTGTCAAGCGTAGGCTTTACGACCGAGGAAACGAGAACCTTGGGTCCGCCGACCGAAGCACTTGCGCGGTTAATGAGGTCAACGGCGTAGTTCGAGGTAGCGATCGCGCCAGGGTGGGGGTTGAATACAACACCGTTGCCTGCGGCAATCATACCCATACTGTTACAAAGCACGGTCTCGCTGGGGTTTGTGGAAGGGGTGATGGCACCGACAACGCCGAAGGGCGCCATTTCGGTGAGGGTAAGACCGTCGTCACCCGTGCGGACGGTGGATACGATGTCCTCCGTGCCGGGAGTTTTATCGGCAACCAAGAGATGCTTTGCCGTTTTGTGATCGACTCTGCCCATTTTGGTTTCGGCAACGCCGAGCGCCGCCATAATGGATGCCTCCTCGCGAATCATCCCGCGAATGACGGTGATGAGCTTTTCGCGCTGAGCAACGGACATCGCGCGAACGGCACGGTAACCGTTTTCTGCCGCTGCGATAGCGTCCTCCATTTTTTCATAAACACCGATCAGCTGTCTGCCTGCGTAGGAGGTGGAGCTCCAGGTGGCAGAGGGTGCCGCTTCCGTTTTTACATTGGCAATGACCGCTTTGACAATTTCTTCAATCTGTGCTTCTGTCCAATTGATAGCCATAGCCACTCCTTATGTTCTTTGTAAAATTACTTACCGAGAGCGGCGAGAACCTTGCGGGTGATCTCAGCTACGAGGTCGCCGTCGCCAGAGGAGCAGGTGCAGCTGCTCTTATCAGCGTTGTGCTTGCAGCGGCAGTTCTCGGTGCCGAGGTTCTTGCAGTTCTTGCAGCCGGGGTGCTTACCGGGAGCGCCGATCTTCTTGCGGATCTCCATAAGCTTCTCAAGCTCCTCGCAGGGAATCTCATTTACGCCGCCAAGCTCGCGAGCGTACTTGCAGATCTTTGCGTTGAACTCAACTTCTTCCATAAGGAACAGTGCTCTCTGAAGGTCGCAGCCAACTGCGAGCGCACCGTGGTTACGGAGAAGAAATGCGTCGTGCTTCTGGATGAAGGGCATAAGAGAATCGGGAATCTCCACGGTGGTAGGCGTACCGTAATCGCAGGTAGGTACGTGACCGAAGTAGATAACTGCCTCGGGAAGAATGTGCTGGTCGAGCTCTACGCCTGCAACGGTGAAGGCGGTAGCAACGGGGGGATGAGCGTGAACAACAGCCTTAACGTCGGGACGCTCTCTGTACACACGAAGGTGCATCTTGATCTCGGAGGAGGGGTTGAGCTTACCCTCGAGCTTCTTGCCCGTGCCGTCAATACGAATGATCATATCGGGGGTCATATCGCCCTTGGATACGCCCGTGGGGGTGCAGTAAAATTCGTTGTCATTCAGCTTCACGGAGATGTTACCGTCGTTTGCAGCAACGAATCCGAGGTTGTAAAGCTTGTGGGCAACGTCGCAGATGTGTTTTTTGATTTCAAAAGCAGATTGCATGGTTTTTGTATCCTTTCAAAAATTATTTTAACAACTGAATTAGTTTTGCGCAAGACGCGCGGTTTCCATGGCGATCATCATTTCCTCATCCGTAGGAATGACGAGAAGCTTTACGCGGGAATCCTTGGCGGAGATGTCTGCGTACTCACCGCGCTCGGAGTTGTCGTTGGCTTCCTTGTCCATGGAGATGCCGAGCCATTCAAGGTCACGGCAGATGTTCTCACGAACGACTTTATCGTTCTCGCCGATGCCCGCGGTAAAGACGATAACGTCAACACCGTTCATTTCGGCGATGTAAGAACCGATAATCTTTTTAATGTTGTGGTAAAGGATATCCATCGCCAAAGCGCAACGCTCGTTGCCCTCGCCTGCGGCGATGAGGACCTTGAGGCAATCGGAGGAAAGACCCGACACGCCGAGAAGACCCGATTTGTTATTAAGAACGTTCTCTACCTCGTCGGGAGTCATTCCGAACTTCTTCATAAGGAAGGAGGGAATGGTGGGATCGATCGCGCCCGAGCGCGTGCCCATCGGAACACCGTCCTGAGGAGTGAAGCCCATAGAGGTATCTACCGCCTTGCCGTACTTGGTCGCGGTGATAGAAGAGCCGGAGCCGATATGGCAGGTAATGATCTTTAATTCGTCAAGCGACTTGCCGAGCTTCTTTGCTACCTCGCCGCAAACGTAGCGGTGAGAGGTGCCGTGGAAGCCGTAGCGGCGGACCTGATACTTTTCGTAGTACTCGTAAGGAATAGGGTATACGTAGGATGCGGGAGGCATCGTGAAGTAGTACGCCGTGTCGGGAAGCACCACGTTGGTCTTACCGGGCATCAGCGACATAGCCGCCTTCATGCCTGCGATTGCGGGGGGGCCGTGCAAGGGGTTGAGCTCAACGATAGACTCAAGATAAGCGAGCACCTTTTCGTCGACGATTGCGGCACCCGAGAGCTCTACGCCACCGTGTGCAGCTCTGTGACCGATCGCGTCGATCTCGTCAACGCTTGCGATAACGCCAAGCTCCGCGTCGGTCAAGGTCTTCATAACCAAAGCGATCGCCTCGTCGTGGTTGGCGATGGCTACGTTTTCGAAGTACTTGTCCTTGCCGGGGCGCTTATGCGTGATCGAGCTGCCCTCAATACCGATACGCTCGCACACGCCCTTGGCGATGACACTTCCCGTATCCATATCGATCAGCTGATACTTAAGCGAGGAGCTTCCGGCATTGATTACCAAAACTTTCATTTTCTTCCTCCGTATCAAAAAATGATATATTGTAGTTAATTCATAATCATTATACTACATATTGTGTAATAAAGCAAGAGAAAATACAAAAAAAGTTGTTTTTGAGTGATATTTTTTTCATCTTTTCGCCCTATTACCCCACTCTAATTCTATTATATTCTTTTTCTTGCTACATTTCAATATCACATCTCACTTTTCTTTTGTTTTTTGTGATACATTTCGCCATATTTATATCATACCAAGGCAAAAAATTCGCGAGAAAAATCCTTCTCGCGAATTGTAAATTTTCTGTTTCGAGACACGCCTCTCTTGCATCAAAGCATCAGCGGAAGAGGGTCATATCCTTCATATAAAGCCCCGTACGCAAAACGGAATAGCTCTCTTCTACAAGGCTACCCCTTAAAATGCCCAGATTATCCTTCAAGTAGGTGACAAGATATTCAGGGTTTAAAAAGCCCGCATTGTCGGCGGCGAGTGTTGCCTCCACGACAAGAGCGCCGTTTTCAAAAAAGGCTCGGCTTTGCTTGATACCACCCGAAATGTCGGTGTCCTTATCTCCGCTTTTGGAGCGCTTGAAAACGGTCAGCGGCTTTGCCTTCAGGGCGGCGTCAGCCGCCTCGGCAAGCGCCTCGGATGCCCCCGCTGTGCGAATCTCGATGCGGTAGGAGGAATAAAAAATATCGGTAAATTTGGTGGTGGGAAAATAGCTTTCCTCGATATAGCATTCCTCGGTGAGTGCCTCGCGAAGCGCGAGCGTTACCCCCTCGGGGTCGACGGGCTTATCGATACGGATATCCATAAATTCCGAGATGCTTTCAAGACCGATCGACATTGCCGTGGCGAAGGAAAAGCGCGGGTGGGGATTGAAGCCCTCGCTGTAACGCACGGGAATACCCGCGCGGGCAAGCGCCTTGGTCATCGTACGGACGAGGTCAAGGTGGGCGGTATATTTGAGCGCACCCGTTTTCTTAAAGCGCACGCGCACACTTGCGGAGGGCTCGACTGTGCCGTCTAAGATCACTTGCACCATCTGTACTTCCCTCCTAACTTATTCGCACCGCACGCCGAGCATTGCTCGGAGCAAGCGGGTGTGGTCCTTTCGGCGTACGCCTTTTCGCGCTCACGCTTTAAAAACTCCTTGGTCACACCGCAATCGATAACGTCCCAAGGGAGCCATTCGTCAAGCCCGAAGGCACGGTTGGCATAGAAGGCAGGATCGATACCCGCACGTCCAAAGACGTCGAGCCATTTTTCGTAGCTGAACATTTCGTCCCACGCGTCGAACATCATACCGTCCTCCGCCGCAAGAGCAAGCGCTTTTCCGAGGCGGCGGTCGCCACGGGCAAAGACAGCCTCAATGCGCGAGACCTCGGCATCGTGCCAGTTATATCGGATCTTTCGGTCGGTGATGCATTCTCTTAAATGATCTTGCTTTGCCTTGAGGCTCTCAAGAGAGTCCTGTGCCTCCCACTGAAACGGTGTGAAGGGCTTGGGGATAAAGCAAGAAACGCTGACGGTGACAGATACGGGACGTGCCTTGTTTCGTTCGGGAGTCTGATAGAAGCGATGCACGACCTTGCCCGCGAGGGTGGCGATGCCTGCAACGTCCTCCAGCGTCTCGGTGGGAAGACCGTTCATAAAATAAAGCTTTACGTTGTTTTTTCCGTTTTTAAAGGCGATGCCGACGGCGCGAAGGAGATCCTCCTCGCCAACGTTTTTATTGATCACGTCGCGAAGGCGCTGCGTGCCTGCCTCGGGGGCGAAGGTGATGCCGCCCGTGCGAACGGAGGAGATCTTCTTCATCAGCTCCTCGGAGAAGCTATCGATACGAAGCGAGGGGAGCGAAAGGCTGACGTGCTTTTCGTCCGTCCACTTAAGGAGCATATCGGTCAACTCCGAAACGCGCGAATAGTCGCTGATGCTAAGCGAGATGAGAGAGATCTCATCGTAGCCGGTGTTCTCGTAGAGGCATTTCGCAAGCGATGAGAGATGCTCGGGGGATTTTTCGCGAACGGGGCGGTAGACCATACCTGCCTGGCAAAAACGACAGCCGCGAATGCAACCGCGATTGACCTCTAAAACGATGCGGTCATGCACCGTTTCGATGTACGGCATTACCAGCTTTTCGGGATACACCGCCGTGTCAAGATCGGCAATAATGCGCTTTTTAACCTTCTTCGGCACGTCCTCAAAGCGGGGGCGGTATTCCTTGATGGTGCCGTCCTCATGGTAGATGACCTCGTAGAGCGAGGGCACGTAAAAGCCCTCAAGGTGCGACGCCTCACGCAAGAACGCCTCCTTGGTGTAGGTGCCGTTTTTCTTCATTTTTTCATAAAGAGCGCAAAGCTCGGGAAGTGCCTCCTCGCCCTCTCCGATGCTGAAAATATCAAAGAAGTCAGCCACGGGCTCGGCGTTATAGGCACAAGGACCGCCACCGAGGATGACGGGGTCGTCCTCACCCCTTTCACTTGCAAGAAGGGGAATGCCCGAGAGCTTCAGCATGCGGAGCGCCGTGGTATAGCACAGCTCATACTGAAGAGTGAAGGCAACAATATCAAAATCGCGCACGGGGTCGCCGCTTTCGTGAGCAGAGAGGAGCAATCCGTACTCTCTCATTTTTTCGTCCATATCGATCCAAGGAGCGTACACTCTTTCGCACCACACGTAAGGCACACGGTTGAGTGCTTCGTAAAGAATACGAACGCCGAGGTTGGACATACCGATCTCATAAGTATCGGGGAAACAGAAGGCAAAGCGGACGGAAACGTCCGCTTTGTTTTTTATGATCTGACCGAATTCACCGCCCGTGTAGCGCGCGGGCTTGGTGACGGATTTAAGGATGCCTGATATTTCTTGATGATTCATTCTGCTTTCCTTCCGCAGTTTTTGGGGGTGAAATAAGTACTCTTACGGACACGACGGTGATCAAGAGCCAAAGCAGCTGTCCCAGCGCGAGGAACGCGGAGGGAACGAACCCGTGGATACCCCAAAGCGCCGTGCCGAAAATGCCAAGTGCCATACCGATGCCTGCACCTACGGTCTTAAGTATCTTCTCCACGAAGAGCGTGCGACGGGCGCGAATACCTAAGAACAGAATGCGCAAAAGGTTGCCGGAGTGCGACGATGTCACAAAGCCCGCGGGCATTTGGATCGCACCGAAGTCACCAAGCTGAGAAACGGTTTTGGTGACGACGTGCACGCGGCAGTCGCCAAGCGACGAGATACGGTGAAGGAGCGACTCGGTGAGGTTGGGGTCGTAGGTGCGGATGACGGTGGCTACGCCGAGCTTACCAAGTCTGCGCGCGTTATGCTCAAAGGCGGGGGAAACGGTGTAGGAAACGTAAAATTTCGCACAAATACAGCCGTTGACCGCAACGTACATCAGCGAGGTCTTGCCGTCGGCGAGCATATGCGCGTCGTCCGCGTCGCTTTCCACGATCAGCGTGTGCCGCGCCATATATTCGCCGTTTCCAAGAAGAATGTCTGCACCGTCAACGGTGGCGGAGATACCGCCCTGTGTGCTTTCAAGAAGCTTGGCTTCGCCAAGGCGCTCGCCCTGCCTGATCGCACCTGCAAAGTGACCGTAAAGCGGGCCGCCGACGGCGCGAAGGAGCGAGACAACGTAATGAAGGACGGTGGAGAGGTCGCCCGCGTAGATCTTCATATGCGAGATCTTGACGTTTTTAGAGGGGATTGCCTCAACGTCCTCAAAGGCAACAGCGTCAAGCCTTCCGCACTCGCGCAAGGAGTGCTCGCCGAGAACGGTAGCTTCGTCACCCGCAAGCTCAAGCGTGCGATGCACGGGATAAAAGTGCGCGGCGGCTAAGGACGCGGGAAGGCTGACGGCAAGCGTAAGAAAGAGCGCGGAGAATGCCGCAACCGCCGTTTTTTCAATGATAAAGACGGCAATGAAGGAAATGAGTGCCGCACCGAAGGCGCAGAGCATTAAAACAAAGTTTACGGTAAAGTCCTCGCAAACCGCGCCCGTGCGTGCGGAAAACTCCTCGACGAACGCCGTTTTACGAATGCGATAGACGTTCGCTCCCTCTGCGTCGGTGTTTTTGCCGAGCGCCGAGGATTCCGCGCGCGCCATTTTTTTAGGCATTTGCGAGAATACGAGCTTATCGCCGTTTGCCGTGATAAATCGGAAGGTGGAAAGCCTGTCCTCTGCATGCATGCCACGGTAATAAACAAGAACCACAGCAAAAAGCATGGCGACGAAGGATAAGCGCGCAGGCTCCACGCTCGCCATTGCGAACGCAAGAGTATAAAGGAAGGCAAAGAGCAGCTCGATAAAGGCAAGGCTTTCGGGCACGACTCTTCTGTGGAATATGCCTTGAATTCCTACGCGTGTGTGTAAAGCAAAGACGCCGAGCGCCAAAAGAAGCAGACCCGCCTCGGTATAGCCTACCGCCTCCGGATTGCCGAAAAAGCCCTGCATCACGCTTTTAAACACAAAGGGGAAGCTTTCAAGGAAAAGCACAAGGAACGCGATCACGGACAGAAGGATCAGCTCGATTCGCGTGCGCTTACAGTCTTTGGAAAGACGCGCGTGCACGGTGGGATATTTGGTACGGCTGTCATACTCCTCTTCCCTTTCCTCAGGAAAGAGAGCACGCAAGCGTGCCTCCTCGCTTTGCGGTTTTTTTGCTTTTGCTTTTTTCTTTTTGGTGGGTGTCTTCTCCGCCTCGGGAGCGGTATAAGGCTTTCTGCCGAGCGGATGCTCTCCTATCGCACGGCGCACCTTTTCGGGAATGGTATTTAAAAAGTTTTCCTCGTCGGCATCCTCGGCGGGAGCGGTGAGGATACGGTTGCCCTTGGGCAAAGACTTGTCCGACGACATAGCGGAGGCAGGCTTTTGTCTATACGCCTCGGGCGCTACGCGTACGCGAGGGGAAGAGGGCTTAACGGGCTCCTTTTCCGTTTTCGCGCCGACGGTGCTGCGCGAGCCTGTATCAGCAGACACAACGGACGCACGCTTTGGCTCTTCAGGCACTTTCTCTACGTGCGTTTCTACCTTTTCCGTCTGCGTGGGCGGAGGGTCGATGGGAATACCGTAATCAGTGGGTGCTTCCTTATCGTCATAGGGGCTTTCGCCAAGCGCATTTTCACTCGGCGTATATTCTTCCTCGGCATCGCACTTATCCGCCAAGGAGCAATCGGTGATATTGCCGAAAAGGTCCTCAAGTTTAGGCTCAGTATCATTTTCCTCTTCGGCTGCCTCGGGCTCGCTCTCCTCGGCTACGGCGGATGCGAACTCGTCAAAAATGTCCGAGACGGGCTCGTCAGAGGCAAATGCCTCGTCGCTTTCCGCCTCTTCTGCAACGGGTGAGACGGTCTGTTCCGCTACGGAAGGCTCTTCCGCCTCTTCTGCGGCGTTCTCCGCGAGAGGTGCGACAGCTTCCGCCTCTTCATTGACACGGACGGGCTCTTCCTCAGTTTCCTCAGGGGGAATTTCCTCGGCGGGAATTTCCTCGGTGGGGATTTCCTCGGTGGGGATTTCCTTGGAAAAGATCTCATCCTCATCTTCAAAATGAATAAGGTGGGAGGGGTCAAAATATTCGGCATCCTCATCCCTTACTTCCTCGACCTTTTTTTCGGTGGAGACGACGGGAACGGTGCCTGTGCGGACAACGTTTGGGCGCACGATAAAGGTTTCGGTCAGATCCTCGTCCTCATAGTAGGGGATATGCTTTTCCTCTTCGTCAAGATCTCCCATAATGGAGAACTGATAATAGCCACGAGATTCTGCCTGTGCGGGCTTTTTCGGGAGAACGGTGGCAGGCTCTTCCGCGATTTCCTCGGCGGGTTCTTCCGCGATTTCTTCGGCAGGTTCTTCCGCGATTTCTTCGGCAGGTTCTTCCGCAATTTCTTCGGCAGGCTCTTCCGTGATTTCCTCGGCGGGCTCTTCCGCGATTTCCTCGGCGGGCTCTTCCGCGATTTCCTCGGCGGGTTCTTCCGCGATTT
>JAZOSE010000099.1:0-2018 GCA_045656965.1 Eubacteriales bacterium | reverse complement strand
TACCGCCGAGCAGCTGTACGTAGAAGGGGCGCTTTCCAAGCACGCGGTCGTCCGCTTCGCGCACAACGGCAAAGGCATCGGTCAAAATGCCGTCCTCAGTCTCGCCGTTTCTGAGTCTTTCGCGCAAAATTTCGGTTTGCGCGGCAAGCTCCTCGTCGCTCATTGCGGCGTATTTTTCGGCAAGAGCCTCAATAGCGTCCGCCAAAGGACGGATGCGCTTGACTTGTCTGTCGCTATACGTGCCGAACAGCTTTTTAAATAATCCCATTGTATTTCCTTTCCGAAAGCGGTGGCTTTCCAGAGAAAAATCTTATTAACCAATCAAGTATAACATATTATAGAAGAAATTTCTACATTAAATTGTAAAAAAAAGACGATTTTCCCGAAAAATAATATGAAAAAGCAAACTTTCTCTTGACTTTGTCCGTTTTCGTTGTAAAATGGTAATGAAAAAACAAAGGAGAAAGACCTTGAAAAGCATCAATATCGTTCTTCACTGTCCCGAAATTCCGCAAAACACGGGCAATATCGCCCGCACCTGTGCCGCCACGGGCGCGGCGCTTCATCTGATCAAGCCGCTCGGCTTTGAGATCGACGACAAAAAGCTCAAAAGAGCAGGGCTTGATTATTGGGATCTTCTTGACATTACCTTTTATGAAAACGAAGAGGAATTCTTCGAAAAAAACAAGGGCGAGGCAATCTATTATTTCAGCACCAAGGCACCGCGCGCCTACACCGAAATAGCCTACCCCGAGCGCGTGTTCTTGATGTTCGGAAGAGAAACCAAGGGGCTTCCCGAGCCGCTCCTTGAAAAAAATCCCGACACCACGGTCCGCATTCCGATGCTGCCGAACCTTCGCAGCCTTAACCTGTCGAACTCCGCCGCCGTCGCCGTTTACGAGGTGTTAAGGCAAAGAGAGTTTAAGGGGCTCTTGGAAGAGGGAACTCCCACCACGTTCGTTTGGGGAGAAGGACAGGTTTAAAAGTGAAGAGTGAAGAGAGAAGAGTGAAAAGAGAAAGGAGAAAAGCATGAAGCAGGACGTTTTACCCGTTATTCTCGGTGCTACGAGTGGCGCCTATGCCCTCTCGCACGCCTTTTTTCACGACTACGGCATTATTCCCCTCGTGCTTGACGAGGAGATACCGCCGCTTTTTTCTCACACCTTTTGCGCCTATGCCGATGAAATAAAAAATCTTCGCAAGGGGCATATTCTGTACCGCGTTTTAGAGGATATAGCAAGCAAGGCGCAGGGCAAAAGCCTAATTTTGATCCCTGCCGATGCGCATTTTCTTTCTCTTGTAGAGGAAAACGCCAAGGTGCTTGAAAAATCCTTTCTCTTGCCCCATATGCCCACACCGTCAAGCGATATGCTTCCGTGCAACGCCGTCTCGCTCGTTCTTCTTTACCGCGCGAAAAACGGCGAATGCCGCACCGTTTTCGCCCATATATTAGCCAAAGCGCCGAGTGGCGAAATTGCTGTACTGCGGGCACAGAATATCCCCACGGATATAAGAGAAAGCGTCGTCAGGGAGGCAAAGGCCCTTCGCCGTGGCATCTACCTTTTTTTCATCGACCGAGAGGGAAGGCTCTACCGCGACAGCACGGTGCTTTCCCACCTTATCGCCTTTTGCGCCGCTAAGGATGCCAGCCTTCCCGAATGGCTGATCGCAGAGACGGTGCTTTGCACACCGCTCCCCGAAACGCAGTCCGTCCTTTCGGGCGCGTTCACCCTCTTCCCCTATCGCAAGAGCAAGCGCTTCCTTTCTGGCGCGCAGAAAAAAAGCTTGCGCGGGGTAGAGAAGTGCGTGCTTTATTCCTTCAAGGAGGAAGGTGTGCGCCGCGATATCGCTCGTGTTTTTCGAGCGCTTTACCAAGCGCATATAGCGGAAAACAAGCCGAAGGATTAAGATTTCCTCGGCTTTTTTCGTTCTTTTTCGCCCGTTTTTCACCTCTTTGAAAAAAATAAATTTTTTTTGCGAAAACCCCTTGACAAAAGGACTTTTCGTGTGTATAATAT
>JAZOSE010000098.1:0-28559 GCA_045656965.1 Eubacteriales bacterium | reverse complement strand
GCCGAATAAGCCACGATCTGTATCGATGGGGTAGCACGATGAGAATAAATACTTGACGGCGGCAAAAAGCTGTGGTACAATGGGGAGGATGAATAACGAAAAACGAAAGGACAAAATATGTCAAACATCTGGCACGATATTTCACCCAAGCGCATCGGTACGGAGGATTTTATCTGTGTGGTAGAGATTTCCAAGGGCAGCAAGACCAAATACGAGCTTGATAAGGAAACGGGGTATATTATCCTTGACCGTATTCTCTATACGTCTACCCATTATCCTGCAAACTACGGCTTTATCCCACGAACGTACGGCGACGATAATGACCCACTTGACGTTCTGCTTCTATGCTCGGAGGAGCTTGAGCCCTTAACGCTTGTGCGCGCCTATCCTATCGGCGCAATCTCGATGATCGACAACGGAAGAAACGACGAAAAGATCATCGCTATCCCTTTTAACGATCCTACATATAATCAATATACGGACATCAACCAGCTTCCGAGCCACGTGTTTGACGAGATGCGGCACTTCTTTAGCGTTTACAAGAATCTTGAAAATAAGACGACTGCCGTGAATGAGGTCATTGGCAGAGGCGAGGCGGTAAAGATCATCGGAAAAGCGATCGAAAACTATATCGAGTGTTTTTGTAAATAATATTCATAAACGGCGCTTTTGCGCCGTTTTCTTTTTTGCGTCGGCTCTTGACGGAAGGAAGATTTTGTGATATAATTATATGTTGAAGTAATATGTTTATATTTATAATGAAAGGGAGGCGCTATGAGAATACTTGGTATAGACCCCGGGCTTGCCATTGTCGGCTGGGGCGTTATTGAGGCGGCGGGCGGAAGATTTGCTCCCGTGGCTTGTGGGTCGATCACGACACCCGCGCATACCGACGTTGACGCGCGCCTTTCAATGATATACGACGATATGACGGCGCTGATCGAAAAATACAAGCCCGACCAGATGGCGATCGAGGAGCTGTTCTTTAACACCAACACGACGACGGCGATCGCCGTTGCCGAGGCGCGCGGCGTGATCCTTCTCACCGCGCGGCAAAAGGGGTTGAAGATCGGGGAATACACGCCACTACAAGTCAAGCAGGCGGTGGTCGGCTACGGTCGCGCGGAGAAAAGACAGGTCATCGCGATGGTGACCTCGCTTTTGAAGCTTCCCGCGCCGCCGAAGCCCGATGACACAGCAGACGCCTTGGCGCTTGCCCTTTGCCACGGGCAGAACGTGGCAAGCGCGCTCACGCGCTACTTGAAAAAGTAAAATGCAAAGAAAGGTTTACGAAAATGTGGGTTGCTGACAATTGGAAGGATTACGTGCTTCTTGATGCCTCGGACGGCGAGCGCTTAGAATCGTGGGGAAAATACTCCCTCGTGCGCCCCGATCCCCAGGTGATCTGGAAGGGTGAAAGAAAGCACGCCCTTTGGAAAAATGCCGACGCAAACTACCGCCGCTCGCGTGGCGGAGGCGGTGCGTGGGGTGAAAACCGCTTGCCGGAAAAATGGACGATCGGCTATGGCTCGCTCCGCTTCTCCATTAAGCCTATGGGCTTTAAGCACACGGGTCTTTTCCCCGAGCAGGCGACCAACTGGGACTGGTTTTCCGAGCTGATCAAGCGTGCAGGCAGACCCATCAAGGTCTTAAACCTTTTCGCTTATACGGGTGGCGCAACGGTGGCAGCCGCGGCGGCAGGAGCTTCCGTTTGCCACGTGGACGCGGCAAAGGGTATGGTGGCAAGGGCAAAGGAACACGCCGCGCTGGCAGGCCTTGCAGACGCGCCTATTCGCTATATCGTTGACGACTGCCGCAAGTTTATGGAGCGCGAGCTTCGCCGCGGCAACCGCTATGACGGTATCATTATGGACCCGCCCTCCTACGGCAGAGGTCCGACGGGCGAGGTTTGGAAAATTGAAGAGAGCATTGACGAGTTCGTGGCGCTCTCGGCACGCCTTCTTTCCGACGAGCCGCTATTCTTCCTTCTCAACTCCTACACGACGGGGCTTTCCGCCTCGGCGATGCGGTATATCACCGACCTTCGCATCGCGCGCGGTCGCGGTGGCAAGACGGAGGCGGACGAGATCGGACTTCGCGTGCGCGAGACGGGCTTCGTTCTTCCTGCGGGAAGCAGTGTGCGCGTGACCTTCTAAAACAAGAAAAAAGGATAAAGTAATGAGTGAATTTATTCGTGCGGAGGACCTAAGCTTCAGCTATCCCTCCGAGGAAAAGGAGATTCCCGCGCTCCGCGGTGTTTCCGTTTCGATAGAGGCGGGGGAGTACGTGGCGATCCTTGGGCATAACGGCTCGGGAAAAAGCACCTTCGCCAAGCTTTTAAATATGATCTTGACTCCCACGAGGGGGCGGCTTTTCGTGGCGGGCGAGGAATTGACTGCCGAGGACTTTGACGAGGAGGCGCTTTTCCGCCTTCGTCGCAAGGTCGGCATGGTCTTTCAAAACCCCGACAATCAGCTCGTTGCCTCGGTGGTGGAGGAGGACGTGGCGTTCGGCTGTGAAAACCTCGGCATTCCCTACGACGAGATGCACGCCCGTGTGGATGAGGCGCTCGCGCGCGTGGGAATGACAGAATACCGTCGGCACGCTCCGTCTCGCCTTTCGGGCGGACAGAAGCAGCGCGTGGCGATCGCGGGCATTCTGGCAATGAAGCCCGAATGTATGATCCTTGACGAGTCCACCGCGATGCTTGATCCTTCGGGTCGCCGCGAGGTGCTCGAAACGGTGGAGTCGCTCAACCGCGAGGACGGAATTACGCTTCTTCACATTACGCATTATATGGACGAGGCGGCGCGCGCCGACCGCGTTTTGGTCATTCACGACGGCGAGCTTCTGCTCGACGGCACGCCGCGCGAGGTGTTTTCGCACGTGGAGCTTCTTCATAGTATAGGACTTGAGGCGCCTGCGGTGGGCGAGCTTGGCTACCTTCTTAAAAAAGAGGGCATCTCTCTTCCCGAGGGCTGTCTTTCGCTTGAGGAATGCGCCGACGCTTTGGAGAAAATTTTAAAGGAAAGCTAAAATGGAAATATTAAGACTGGAAAACGTCAGCTGTGTGTACGGCGCGAGAACGCCCTTTGAGATCAAGGCGCTCGACGGCGTGACCGTTGGCTTTGAAAAGGGCAAGATCACGGGCGTGATCGGTCACACGGGCTCGGGAAAAAGCACGCTCGTTTCGATGCTGAACGGGCTTTTAAAGCCCACCGAGGGCAAGGTTCTTCTCGACGGCGCGGACATTTGGGAGAAGCCGAAGGAGATCGGCAAGGTCCGTCACCGCGTCGGGCTTGTGATGCAATACCCCGAATATCAGCTGTTTGATGAAACGGTGCGCGCCGATATTGGCTACGCGCCGCGCAATATGAAGCTTCCCGCCGAGGAGATCGCCGCGCGCGTGGACGAGGCGGCACGCTTCGTCGGACTTTCCGAGGAGCTTCTTGATAAATCGCCGCTTGAGCTTTCGGGCGGACAAAAGCGCCGCGCCGCTTTGGCGGGTGTGATCGCGATGCGCCCCGAAATTCTCGTGCTTGACGAGCCTGCCGCAGGGCTTGACCCGCGCGGAAAGACGGAAATCCTCGAGGGGCTTCTGAAATACCGCGACAAGTACGGCGCGACGGTCATTATCGTCAGTCACAGTATGGAGGATATGGCGCGCTATGCGGAGAACATCGTGGTGATGAAGGACGCTCGCGTTTTGAAAACGGGTACGGTTGCCGACATTTTCTCGGAGGGGCATATTCTTTCCGAGGCGGGACTGAACACGCCCGTTGCCTTCAAGCTTTCCGAGGAGCTTGCCCGCCGCGGCATCTCTCTTTCGGGAGAGCTTTATACGGTAGAGGGCGTTGCCCGTGCCGTAATGCATGCATTAAAGAAATGAGAAAGGAAGAAAAATGCTCAAGGATATGACGCTCGGACAATTCTTTCCGGGCAACTCTATACTGCACCGCTTGGACGCAAGAGTGAAGATTATTCTAACTATTCTTTACATTGTGACGATATTTTTGGCGAAAAACGAGCTATGCTTCGCCCTGCTTCTTCTTTCCTCGGTGCTGCTTGTCGCGCTCTCGCGCCTGTCGCTGCGCGTGATACTCAAGGGTTTAAAGCCTGTTTTGTTCGTTCTTCTTTTTACGATGCTTTTAAATCTTTTTTTCACCAAGGGCGAGACGCTTCTTTTTAAGTTTTATTTTGTTGAGATGTATCTTGAAGGCGTTGTGCGCGCGGTGAAAATGATGCTTCGCGTGGTGGTTTTGATCGTTGGCACGAGCGTGCTTCTTACCTATACCACCTCGCCTATCGTTTTGACCGATGCGATCGAGTCGCTTCTTTCGCCTCTTAAAAAGATCCGTGTGCCCGTGCATGACTTTGCGATGATGATGACCATTGCCCTTCGCTTTATCCCCACGCTCGTGGAGGAGACGGACAAGATCATCAACGCGCAAAAATCGCGCGGCGCCGACTTTGATTCGGGCGGACTCCTTTCGCGCGCTCGCGCGCTCGTTCCCGTGCTGATCCCGCTTTTCGTTTCCTCGTTTAACCGCGCCGACGAGCTGGCGGTGGCGATGGAATGCCGATGCTATCGCGGAGACGTGGGAAGAACGAGATACGTAAAAATGAAGGCGCACGCGCGCGACGCGGCGGCGTTTTTACTCTTTTGTGCGTTTCTTGCGCTTATCGTTGTCGGCAACATGCATTTCCCCTACTATTTTCCCGTATAAAATCTGAAAGGAAGCCGCTATGAAATATTTATGCATTATTCGCTACGTTGGCACGCATTTTTGCGGCTTTCAGTATCAGCCGAGCCGCCGCACCGTGCAGGGCGCTTTGACCGAGGCGGCAGAGGCGGTCTTTGGCGCTCCCGTGCTTGTAACGGGCTGCTCGCGCACCGACAGCGGCGTGCATGCAGAGGGCTTTGCGCTCACGCTGGAGCCGAGCGAGAGCGCGGCGAAAATTCCGCCCGAAAACCTGCCGCTTGCCTTCCGTCAGCATCTTCCGCCCGATCTTTCTCTTGCCTCGGCGCGCTTAGTAAACGCGGGCTTTCATCCGCGCTACGACGCGAGGTGGAAGGAGTATCGCTATAAAATTCATGCCTCTCGCGTTGCCGACCCGTTTTTATATCAGCGCGTTTGGCATATGCCCATTCCGTTTTTGCCCGACGCGGTAGAAAGGATGAACGCGGCGGCGTCGCACCTTCTCGGTACGCACGACTTTTCCGCCTTTCGGAGCGAGGGCTCGCCCACGCACTCTCCCGTGCGCACCGTTTTTGAGTGCGGCGTTGAGCGAGAGGGCGACCTTTATACCGTGAAAATTCGCGGCGACGGATTTTTATACAATATGGTCCGCATCGTGACGGGTACGCTCGTGTCGGTGGCGACGGGGCAATTAGAGCCGGAGGCAGTCGCCCGAATTCTTTCGTCGAAAAAGCGCCCCGCGGCAGGCCCGACGGCACCGCCCGACGGGTTATCGCTCTATCAAGTTTTTTACGATGAAGCCGATTTTTTGAAGCAAACGCGGTAAAACCTGCCGTTAATTGAAATAATATTGCAGTTTGTATCTTTTTTCGTTGGTTAGAGTAATAATGAACACGAAAAAAGGAGTGGAGGACACGCCCGTGTCCTCCTTTTTTGTATGAAAACGAAAAAAGAAAAAAGGAAGCACAGCGTGCGCCGTGCCGCCGTCTTTCTGGTCGTGGCGCTCTCTCTTTCGTTCTTGGCGGCGGTGGGTGCTCTTGCCGTTTACAGCAAAGTCGCGCTCTCGCCCGAGGGGGACGAGAGGTTATTCCGCGAGGCGGGCGGCGAGCGAGCAACGAGGTTATATTATCACGGCGAGGGCGGCGAGAGAGTTTCGGGGCTTGACGGATATCTCGCGGTGGAATGGGAGGAGGAGCGCATTTCCTCGGGCGAAAA
This sequence comes from Eubacteriales bacterium, assembly GCA_045656965.1. Lineage (GTDB taxonomy): Bacteria > Bacillota > Clostridia > Oscillospirales > CAG-272 > UBA1740. The sequence continues at coordinate 22,644 of JAZOSE010000098.1, read as the reverse complement.
ATACCTGTATACACCGATGGACGAAATACCGAAATATCTTGCCGACGCCTTCGTGGCGATCGAGGACCACCGATTTTACCGTCACGGCGGTGTGGATGTTTTACGCACGGGCAAGGCGGCGCTCAATTCCGTTTTTCATTTTTCTCCGCGCTTTGGCGGCTCGACCATTACCCAACAGCTGATCAAAAACATCGGCGGCGAGAAGGAGCAGAGTGCCAAGCGCAAGATCCGCGAGATGCTTCGCGCGCGAGCCTTGGAAAAGCGGCACACCAAGGAGGAAATTCTTGAAGCGTATTTAAACATCGTGCCGATGTCCGACGGGTGCGTTGGCGTGGCGGCGGGGGCGCGCCTTTATTTTGACAAGAGCCCCTCGGAGCTTTCGCTTGCCGAGGCGGCGAGCATTGCCGCGGTGACACGCGCCCCCTCGGTATATGCGCCGAGCAAGAACGCCGAAAAGCATCTTTCACGCCGCAATGCCGTTCTTCTTCGTATGAAGGAGTGCGGTATGATCGAAGAGGAGGAGTATCGGGCGGCGTGCGCCGAGCCTCTCGTTTTGAAAAACGGCATCAAGGATCGCGGCGGCATTTGCTCGTGGTACACCGAAAAAGTTGTAGAAGATGTAAAGAACGGTTTACTTTCAAAGGGATATAGCGAGGCGGCGGCAAGCGCGATGATCTATCGCGGCGGACTTAAAATTTATACTGCGATGGATAAGCGGGCGCAAGAGACGGCAGAGCGCGCCTTCGGTCTTAACGAAGGACCCAAGGAATATCGGGGGCTGAACGCCGCCTTTGTGCTTTTTACCCCCGACGGTCGCCTTGCGGCGTACGTCGGCAACCTTGGAAAAAAGGAGGGCAACCGCCTTCTTTCCCACGCCGAGACGCTATACGCGCCCGGCTCGGCGCTGAAGCCGATCGCTCTGTACGCTCCCGCGCTGGAGGACGGCAAAATCAACGAGGCGACCGTGTTTGACGACGTGCCGACCGTCTTTTCGGGGGAGCAGCCGTGGCCGCGCAACTCGCCCGACGTTTACGCGGGGCTTACCACTTGCGGCGAGGCGTTGGCGCTCTCGAAGAATACTGCCGCCGTCAGCGTTTACGGGATGCTGGGCGCGGAGCGCGTATATAAGGCGCTCTCGGACGTTGGCATTGATACTCTCGTCAGACAAAGGAGGACGGATAGGGGCGTTTTGACCGACCTTGCGCCCGCGCCGCTTGCCCTCGGAGAATTGACCGACGGCGTTTCTCTTTTCGCACTGACACGCGCCTATCTTCCGCTTGCCGACGGCGGCGTGGCGCATTCGGCGCGCTCGTATTTGCTCGTGCTTGACCGCGACGGCGAGGTGCTTCTTTCTTCGCATGACGAGGAGAAAAGAGTGTACTCCGAGGCGACCGCATCGGTATTGACGCATATGCTAAAGGGCGTGACCGAGGAGGGAAGCGCCGCATCGCTCTCTCTTCCGTCGCTCGTGGAGACGGCGGGGAAAACGGGCACCTCGGCGGGCGGAAAAAACCGCATATTCGTCGGGTATACGCCCTATTACCTTGGCGGCGTTCTTTGCAGCTACGGCGATGGGCGCGCGGTGGAGGGAAGGGTGCATCTGGCACTTTTCGACAGCGTAATGACCTCGCTTCACAAGGATATTCCCGACCCTGTGCGGACGTTTAAAATGGCGAAGGGGCTTCGCGCCGTGCGCGTGTGCCGCGATTCGGGCAGACTGCTTTGGGACGCTTGCCACCAAGACGCACGCGGTGAGCGAGGAGTGACCGTTTGGCTAAGAGAGGAGGATATTCCGAAGGGAAAATGCGCCACGCACGCGCTTTACCTGTACGACGCGGAGGGCGACGGCGTGCTTCTCGACCCCGCGCTTGCCGAGGGGGCGACGCTCGCGCGCGTGGGGCTTTTAAGGCTTGTGCGCGACTTTCCCGTGGATATTGCCGTTGCCGACGCCGAATATACCGCGCGCGATCTGGGCGGTGCCTTACCGAGCGAGAGCGACACCGCTTTTTACGCCTCCCTTCTTCCCGAGGGACACTATGCGGGCAAGCGCGCCGACGGCGCGCGCCCCTTTAACGCGCTCTCAAAAAGGCGAAGGGCGGACGCCTTGCCAAAGCCGCAAAAGAGGGAGGAGGGCGCACCCGAGGCACCGAGGGAAAAGCCGAGAAAAAGGCTGCCGCGAGTGCGTATTTTTGAGTTCTTCCGGCGGTAAAATAAAAGAAAAAAGGAAATAGGGCATTGGAGTTTTGGAAAAAAAGAAAATACTTTCGCTTTCTTACGATTGCCTTGCGCTAAAAGAGGCGACCGACGCCGTGCTTGCGGCGGCAAGGGAGGGACGCTCGCTTTGTGTTTTTACCCCCGGTGCGACGGTGGGTGCGGCGGCAATGAGGGATAAGGAGCTGCGTTCCCTTCTTTCGCGCGCAGACTTGCTTCTTGCCGACGGCGTTGGCGTTTCTCTCGCCTCGCGTCTTGCGAAGGAGGGAAAGATAGAGACCGTGCGCGGCATCTCTCTTGGCGAGGAGGTGCTTCGGCGCGGCGGAAGGGAAGGCTTGCGCGTGTTTTTCTACGGCGGAAGAGAGGGCGTTGCCGCACGTGCCGCGGAAAATTGGCGAAGGCGCTATCCGCGTCTTGTTTTTGGCACCGCCCACGGCTACGGAAGGGAGCCGACGGAAAAGATCCTTGCCTTTGCCCCCGACGTTCTTTTCGTTTGTCTCGGCGTGCCGAGGCAGGAACGGTATGCTTGCGAGAATGCCGCGCGCTTTTCCTTTCCCGTCCTTGCTCTCGGCGGCAGCCTTGACGTTTGGTCGGGCGACCTTCTGCGCGCGCCTCGCGTTTTTCAAAAAATGGGGCTTGAATGGCTTTGGCGCGTGCTTCTTGAGCCACGAAGGGCAAGGCGACTTTTGCCGCTTCCCGCTTATTTTTTAAGCTGTGCGGCGGCGGGGATGAAAAAACTTTTGCGAAAACGCCAAAAAGAAGGATAAATTATGCGCGCTTGTGGAAAAATATAACAAAATTGATAAAAATTTCTCAATCTACTTGCAATCCGTCGCAAAGTATGATACAATGTAGTATTGGTGAGGTAGATGCCTCGCCGCCTTCCACAGTTCTCAAAAAAATAATATAAATTTACGGAGGAATTTATCATGTCTGTTAAAGTTGCTATTAACGGCTTTGGCCGTATCGGACGCCTGGCTTTCCGTCAGATGTTCGGCGCAGAGGGTTACGACGTTGTTGCAATCAACGATCTGACCGATCCCAAGATGCTTGCTCATCTTCTTAAGTACGATACCGCTCAGGGCTCTTACTGCGGCGCTATCGGTGAGAACGTTCACACCGTTTCCGCTACCGAGGACGCAATCGTCGTTGACGGTAAGGAAATCAAGATCTATCAGGAGAAGGACGCTAACAACTGCCCTTGGGGTAAGCCCGGCGTTGACGTTGTTCTCGAGTGCACCGGCTTCTACTGCACCAAGGAGAAGTCCATGGCTCACAACAATGCAGGCGCAAAGAAGGTCGTTATCTCCGCTCCCGCTGACAAGGAGACCAAGACCGTTGTATTCTCTGTTAACGAGAACACCCTGACTGCTGATGACCAGATCATCTCCGCCGCTTCCTGCACCACCAACTGCCTCGCTCCCATGGCTAAGGCTCTTAACGACTACGCTGCTATCCAGTCCGGTATCATGACCACCGTTCACGCTTACACCGGCGACCAGATGATCCTTGACGGTCCTCACAGAAAGGGTGACCTCCGCCGTGCTCGCGCAGGCGCACAGAACATCGTTCCTAACTCCACCGGTGCTGCAAAGGCAATCGGTCTTGTTATCCCCGAGCTCAACGGTAAGCTCATCGGCTCCGCTCAGCGCGTTCCTACCTGCACCGGCTCGACCACCATTCTCGTTGCCGTTGTTAAGGGCGCAGACGTTACCAAGGAAGGCATCAACGCTGCTATGAAGGCTGCTGCTTCCGCTTCCTTCGGTTACAATGAGGACGCTATCGTATCCTCCGACGTTATCGGTATGCGTTACGGCTCTCTCTTTGATGCTACCCAGACCATGGTTGCAAAGATCGACGACGACACCTATCAGGTACAGGTTGTTTCTTGGTACGACAACGAGAACTCCTACACCTCTCAGATGGTTCGCACCATTAAGTACTTCGCAGAGCTTTAATTTTGAGCTTACAAGCCGCTGTCGCGCTTATGCCGACAGCGGCTTTCCCTTTTATAGGATCTGCAGGGTGTTTGGCGCATGCGCTTTGTGCAATTTTAAAAATTCTTTGTCAAGGACTTGATGTGAGACTGCTTTTCTTCGTTTTCACTCCGTATTTTCGGCGGAAGGACTTGACAAAACGGCTTTTTCACGATATAATTGTAATGATTTCAATTTTCTGCTTGCAAGAACTTGGCAAGAAAGGACATATTATGGAAAATAAGAAACACGGCTGGGCGTTCGGTCTTGGCATCTATGGCGGCGCCTATCAGCTTTTCGCGGGCTTGATCCTTTTGATCTTCTGCTCGAAGATCGGCGGCATCCCTTACGGTATCGCGCTGATTCTTTCGGGTCTTGCTGCCGGTACGATCACCTTCTTTACCCGCCGTCAGAAATGGGCAAGGATCGCGCTTCTCTTTTTGGGCGTTGCGGGAGTTCTCCTTGTTTTCGCGCTCGGCTTCTTGGTTGAAAAGGTCGGCGGCTTTAAGCAGGGTGCCGACAGCATCGTGCTTTTGCTTCGCGTGATCTGCTTCAACCCCGCTATCGCGCTGTTCCTTGCGGGCATTTGGGGCTTTGAGCTTGCCGATGAAAGCAAGAAAAAGAAGTTCCTTATTTCTTCCATTGTATATAAGGTCGCTTTGCTTCTCGGTGTTGCCGTTTGCGCGATCGTTTCCGCTCTCACCTTCTGGCAGATGACGAACAACGCCGCGTTTACCGAATGGCTTTACGGTGTTCTTGGCGACGAGAGCTTGACGGGAAGCGCGCTGATCGAGGCGCAGATCCTTCTTCGTGCCGATTTCGCAGAGTGGGCGCGTGCCTTCACGCCTCTTTTTGAAGGCATTGGCATTCTTCTGATCACTATGATCCCCTCGTACGCTTGGTATCTTGACAGCGAGGGTATCCTCTTTGGCGGAAAGAAGCCTCTTTACAGCATCATCGTGACTGCTGTTGCCGCTCCCTTCCTTATCGTTGCGGAGATCGTGCTTATCGGCTCGTTTATCTCGACGGGCAGCATCGCCTCTTTGATCTTCGGTATCGTTACCCTGCTTGCGCTCGGTGCGGCTTGGTTCTTCTACTATGCATTCCCCGTCATTCGCGGAAATCGCCCTGCGATCTTCTACGAGGAGGAGTACGTTTTTGAGGACGCTGAGGAGGCGTGAAAATGAAAATCCAAACGGCTTGCTAATGGCAAGCCGTTTTCTTTTTGCCTCGGCTTTTTCTTGCTTTTGAAGAAAATTGGCAAAATGAATAATATTCATAAATATTCATAAAAAACACAAACAAAACTGCGCAAGAAGGGGGAGGATATGCAAGAAACAATGAATATACGGGCTAAAATATTTAAAAACGCCGCATTTAATGTATAAAATGCACAAAAAACGAATAATTGGTAGGGCAAAACCCATAAAAAACGAAAAACTGTATTCATTTTGGGAAAAGGGCTTGCATATCGGTGATAAATCGTGTATAATAATACACGTCAAACAAACACACCGAAATATTATTAAAAGGAAGGCAATCAAAATGGATAAGTCGAAGATCAAAAAGGTCGTTTTAGCATACTCGGGAGGACTTGACACCTCTATTATCATTCCGTGGCTTAAGGAAAACTACAACAACTGCGAGGTCGTTGCCGTTTCGGGTAACGTCGGTCAGGCAGACGAGCTTGAGGGCCTTGAAGAGAAGGCGATCAAGACGGGCGCGTCTAAAATTTACATTGAGGACCTCACCGACGAGTTCGTTGAGGAAATGGTTATCCCCACCGTTCAGGCGGGTGCTATGTACGAAAAGTATATGATGGGTACGGCGCTTGCCCGTCCTATCATCGCAAAGCGTCTTGCCGAGATCGCGATCGCTGAAAATGCCGACGCTATTTGCCACGGCTGCACGGGCAAGGGTAACGACCAGGTTCGCTTTGAGCTGGCTATCAAGGCATACGCTCCCCACCTGCCCATCATCGCCCCCTGGCGTGAGTGGGACATCAAGTCGCGCGAGGAGGAGATCGAGTACGCCGAGGCGCACAACGTTCCCTTAAAGATCAACCGCGAGACCAACTATTCCAAGGACAAGAATATGTGGCACCTCTCTCACGAGGGTCTTGATCTGGAGGATGCGGGCAACGAGCCCTTGTACGACAAGCCCGGCTTCCTTGAAATGAGCGTTTCTCCCATGCAGGCACCCGACGCTCCTACCTACGTTACGCTGGAGTTCGAGGCTGGCCGCCCTGTGGCTATGGACGGCGTAAAGATGAGCGCGAAGGACATTATCTGGGCGCTCAACAAGGTTGGCGGCGAGAACGGCATCGGTCTTCTTGACATCGTTGAAAACCGCCTTGTCGGTATGAAGTGCCGTGGCGTGTACGAAACTCCCGGCGGCGCTATTCTCTATGCCGCACACAACTATCTTGAAACTCTGTGCCTTGACAAGATGACCATGCACAAGAAAGAAGAGCTGGCGATCACCTTCGCGGAGCTTCTTTACAACGGTCAGTGGTACACGCCTCTTCGTGAGGCACTCTCCGCATTCGTTGCCAAAACGCAAGAGCACGTAACCGGCAAGGTTAAGCTGAAGCTCTATAAGGGTAACATCATCAAGGCGGGCGCGTGGAGCGACTGGTCGCTTTACTCCGAGGAGATCGCTACCTTCGGTGAGGACAACGTATACAACCAGGCGGATTCCGCAGGATTTATCAACCTTTGGGGTCTTCCTATCCAGGTTGGCGCACAGGTTAAGGCGAAGAACGAAAAGAAATAATTTAAGACCGCGGGGTGCCGTGCTTTTATGCGCGACACCCCACAAGAAGTAAAAAGGGTAAGTGCTTTTTGAGGAAGCACGGGGAAAACCCCGAAAGGATACGGATATGGCAAAGGAAAAAATGTGGGCGGGCAGAGCCGAAAAGAGCACCTCGGCGGCGGCGGACGATTTTAATTCGTCCATTCGCTTTGACCAAAGAATGTTCCGCGAGGACGTGGAGGGCTCTATCCACCACGCAACGATGCTTGCCTCTCGCTGCATCATCACCGAGAGCGAGCGCGACGCGATCATCGACGGACTGATCGGTATTCGCGAGGACATTGAAAGCGGTGCGCTCCCTGTGGATATGGCGGCGGAGGACATTCATATGTTCATCGAGGCAACGCTCACCGAGCGCATTGGCGACGCGGGCAAGCGCCTTCACACCGCAAGAAGCCGCAACGACCAGGTTGCCGTGGATATCCGCCTTTACCTCAGAAACGAAAACGAGAAGGTCGTCGCTCTTTTAAAGGATCTTCTTTCTGCCATTCTTTTGCAGGCAAAGAAAAACCAAGACAGTATTATGCCCGGTTATACGCACCTTCAGCGAGCACAGCCTATCGTATTCGCGCATCAGCTTCTGGCTTACGGCGAGATGTTTATGCGTGATATCGGTCGCGTCACGGACGCGGTGCGCCGTATGAACGTTTCCCCTCTTGGCTCTTGCGCCTTGGCGGGTACGACCTATCCGACAGACCGTCGCTCGCTTGCCGCCTCGCTCGGCTTTGACGGCATCACCGAAAACTCGATCGACGGCGTTTCCGACCGCGATTTTTGCGTGGAGCTGCTTTCGGCGTACGCTTTAATTATGATGCACCTTTCCCGCTTCTCCGAGGAGATCATTCTTTGGTCGAGCTGGGAGTTTAAGTTCGTGGAGCTTGACGACGCATATACCACCGGCTCGAGCATTATGCCGCAAAAGAAGAACTCCGATATGGCGGAGCTTGTGCGTGGCAAGTGCGGAAGGGTCTATGGCGATCTGATGGCGCTTTTGACGACGCTCAAGGGCTTGCCCCTTGCCTACAACAAGGATATGCAAGAGGATAAAGAGGCGATCTTCGATGCGCTCGACACCGTCAAGGCGTGCCTCGGTATTTTCGCGCCGATGCTTGAAACTATGAAAAGCTTCCCCGAAAATATGCTTTCGGCGGCAAAGCGCGGCTTTATTAACGCCACCGACCTTGCCGACTACCTCGTCCGTCGCGGGCTCCCCTTCCGTACCGCGTATAGGATCGTCGGCACCATCGTCGGCAAGTGCGTGCGCGAGGGCAAGACGCTGGAGGACATCACGCTTGACGAATACAAGGCGGAAAACGAGTGCTTTGAGGAAGGACTTTATGAGGCGATCGACCTTTCCGTGTGCGTAGCGAAGCGCATTTCGGAGGGAAGCACGGGTCCTGCATCCGTGAAGGCACAAATTGACCGCTTAGAAGGATTTTTGGCACAATGAAAAAGGTATTTATCGACGGAAGCGCGGGCACGACGGGCCTTCGCATTTTTGAAAGACTTTCCGCGCGAGAGGATATCACCCTCTTGACGCTTGGCGAGGACAAAAGAAAAGATCCCACGGCAAGAAAAGAGATGCTCAACGCCGCGGACGTTGCCTTCCTTTGCCTGCCCGACGACGCGGCACGCGAGGCGGTGGCGATGCTTGAAAACGAAGAGACCGTGGTGCTTGACACCTCAACCGCGCACAGAACGGCGAGCGGCTGGTGCTACGGATTTCCCGAGCTTTCTTTCGAGAGGGAGGCGGCGGTCCGCACGGCGAAGAGAATCGCCGTTCCCGGCTGTCACGCCAGCGGCTTTATCGCGCTTATCTATCCCTTGATCGAGGCGGGCGTTCTTAAAAAGGACGCACTCCTTTCCTGCCACTCCTTGACGGGTTATAGCGGCGGCGGCAAAAAAATGATCGCCGAATATGAGGGCGACGGGCGCGACGCGCTTCTCGGCGCACCCCGTCAGTACGGGCTTACGCAAGCGCATAAGCACTTAAAGGAGATGGCGTTCGTTACGGGTCTATCAAACGCGCCGCTCTTTTCTCCCATCGTTGCCGATTTTTACAGCGGTATGGAGGTGAGTGTTCCCCTCTTTGCCTCTCAGCTTTCGGGGATAGCGCTTGCGGACGTGAAAAAGATCTACGCGGAAAAATACCACTCCCCCATCGTCTCCTTCGTAGAGGGCGGCGACGAGGGCGGCTTCCTTTCGGCAGGCAAGCTTTCGCTTCTTGACCGTATGGAGATCTCTGTGTACGGAAACGACGAGCGCATTTTGCTCGTGGCTCGCTACGACAATCTCGGCAAGGGTGCCTCCGGCGCGGCGCTTGAATGCATGAACCTCTCCCTCGGACTTCCCGCTGAGTATGGACTTTCACTTTAAAAAGACAATAACTGTTTACAAACTGAAAGGTTAAAGCAAAATGATAGAACTGATTTCGGGCGGCGTGACTGCACCTCGCGGTTTCCGCGCCAACGGCATTTATTGCGGCATTCGCAAAAATAAAGTGAAGAAGGACCTTGCCCTTATCGTCAGCGATACGGTGGCGAACGCGGCGGCGGTCTATACGACCAATCTCGTCAAGGGCGCGCCCTTGACCGTTACCAAGGCAAACATTGCCGACGGCAAGGCGCAGGCGATGATCTGCAACAGTGGCAACGCCAACACCTGTAACGCCAACGGCATAGAGATCGCCGAGGGGATGTGCGAGCTGACCGCTAAGGCGCTCGGCATTTCTCCAAAGGACGTGATCGTGGCTTCGACGGGCGTGATCGGTCAGCCTTTAGATATCACCCCCATCGCCGAGGGTATGGACGCGCTCATCTCGGGGCTTTCCTCGGAGGGCGGCGTGAATGCGGCAGAGGCGATCATGACCACCGACACGAAGAAAAAGGAGATCGCCGTCCGCTTTGAGATCGGCGGAAAGGTCTGCACGCTCGGCGGCATCGCCAAGGGAAGCGGTATGATCCATCCCAACATGGCGACGATGCTCGTTTTCTTAACCACCGACTGCGCTATTTCCGCGGAAATGCTCCAAAAGGCGCTTTCGGGCGACATCAAGAACACCTTTAATATGACGAGCGTTGACGGCGACACCTCCACCAACGACATGGTATCCATTATGGCAAACGGTGCGGCAGGCAACGAAAAGATCACTGCCTTCGGCGAGGACTTCACCGTCTTTATGAAGGCGCTTAACACCGTGACCGTTCAGCTTTGCCGCGAGATCGCGGGCGACGGTGAGGGTGCGACCAAGCTCCTTGAATGCGTCGTTGACGGGGCTAAGACCGACGCGATCGCCAAGACGGTAGCCAAGAGCGTGATCTGCTCTTCGCTGACCAAGGCGGCTATGTTCGGTGCGGATGCCAACTGGGGCAGAGTGCTTTGCGCCATCGGTTACAGCGGCGCGGACGTTGACGTAAATAAGATCGACGTTTCCTTCCGCTCGGCAAAGGGCGAAATCGCCGTTTGTAAGAACGGCGCGGGTGTGGACTTTTCCGAGGAGATCGCCAAGGAGATCCTTCTCCAAAAGGAGATCAGCATTCTCGTTTCCTTAAACGACGGTGCGTTCGGCGCAACCGCTTGGGGCTGTGACCTTACCTACGACTACGTAAAAATCAACGGTGACTACCGCACCTAAAACGGAGGAAGAATATGGACTTTTCCGCAATTTCCAATGCAGAGCGCGCAGAGGTTTTGGTTGCCGCGCTCCCTTATATCAGAAAATACAATGGCAAGATCGTCGTTATTAAATACGGCGGAAACGCGATGATCAACGAGGAATTAAAAACGCAGGTGATGGAGGACATCGTTCTTTTGACCCTTATCGGCGTGAAGGTCGTGCTTGTTCACGGCGGCGGCCCTGAGATCACCGACACCTTAAAAAGGATCGGCAAGGAGAGCGTTTTTGTTAACGGACTTCGCGTGACCGACAAGGAAACGGCTGACGTCGTGCAGATGGTGCTGGCGGGTAAGATCAATAAGGGTCTTGTTAACCTGCTCGGTCAAAAGGGTGGCAACGCTATGGGACTTTCGGGTCTTGACGGACAGATGATCCTCTGCGAGCCCAAGGACCCCGCGCTCGGCTACGTCGGCAAGATCACGAAGGTCAACGTCACTCCCATCCTCGACGTTTTAGAGAAGGGCTATATCCCCGTCGTTTCCACCGTCGGATGCGACAAGGAGGGTAACGTCTATAACATCAACGCCGACACCGCCGCATCCTTTATCGCGGGCGGCCTCGGTGCGGACCGTATGTTCGCTATGACCGATATTGCAGGTATTCTTCGCGATAAGGACGACCCCACCTCGCTGATTCCCGAGCTGGATATTGAGGAGGCGGAGGAGCTTTTCCGTACGGGTGTGATCTCGGGCGGTATGATTCCCAAGGTGGAAAGCTGCATGGAGGCGATCCGTCACGGCGTGCATAAGGTGGTTATTATGGACGGACGGGTCCACCACTCTATCCTTATGGAAATGCTCACCGACGAGGGCGCAGGCACCATGGTCGTGGGGAAAAGACAAAAATAAAAGTAAACACTTCTTTACAAAAGAGAAGGAATGGCTATGAATACGAAGGAAAAAGATCAAAAATACGTTGCCGCGACCTACGCGCGCTTTCCCGTGGAGATCGTCTCGGGAAAGGGTGCCTTGTGGTACGATGAAAACGGCAAGGAATATATCGATATGGGAAGCGGCATCGCCGTCAACGCGCTCGGCGCGTCGGACGACGGCTGGGTCAAGGCGGTAACGGAGCAGCTTTCGCGCATTCAGCACGTCTCAAACCTTTACTACTCCGAGCCGCAAGCGCGCCTTGCCGAGATGCTTTGCACCCGAACGGGCTTAAAGCGCGTGTTCTTCGGCAACTCGGGCGCGGAGGCGAACGAGTGCGCCATCAAGGTGGCGAGAAAATATGCCGCCGAGAAGCACGGCAAGGACAGATACAAGATCATCACCCTCAAAAACAGCTTTCACGGAAGAACCATCACCACGCTTGCCGCAACGGGTCAGGACGTGTTCCATAAGGACTTTTTGCCCTTAACCGACGGCTTTCTTTACGCCGAGGCGAACGACATAGAGGGACTTCGCGCTCTTGTAAACGAAAACGAGGTTGCCGCCATTATGGTGGAGATCGTGCAGGGCGAGGGCGGCGTGCTTCCGCTTTCGCGCGAGTTTTGCGAGGAGATTGAAAAAATCCGCGAGGAAAAGGATATACTCTTTATCGTTGACGAGGTGCAAACGGGTAACGGACGCACAGGCGAGCTGTACGCGTATATGAATTACTCTCTTTCCCCCGACGTTGTGACCACGGCAAAGGGTCTTGGCGGCGGTCTTCCCATCGGTGCTTGCCTGATGGGTGAAAGAACCGAGCAGGTGCTTGGTGCGAGCGACCACGGCTCCACCTTCGGCGGAAATCCCATTTCGGCGGCGGGCGCTTGCCACGTTATTGAGCGCTTGGACGAAGCGCTTCTCGCCTCGGTCAAGAAAAAAAGCGTGCGTCTTGTCGCGGCGCTCGAGGGTATGGCGGGCGTCAAGAGCGTCAGCGGTATGGGTCTTATGCTCGGTGTAGAGACCGAGAAGCCCATCGGTGAGGTGCTGGACGCTTGCTTTGTGGGCGGCGTAATTGCTCTCAAAGCGAAAAGCAAGCTTCGCCTGCTCCCCCCCTTAACCATCACCGACGATGAGCTTGACCGCGCAATCGCCGTGATCCGCGAAGCGGTTAAACCTTAAAACGAAAACAATTATTTACATTTAGGAGGAATATAGTATGGATTTCAAAGGTCGTCACTTTTTGAAGCTCTTAGACTACACCCCCGAGGAGATCGGCACGCTCATTCACTACGCCGCCGAGCTGAAGGCAAAGAAGAAGGCGGGCGTTCCGCACGATTATTGCCGCGGCAAGAATATTGCCTTGATTTTTGAAAAGACCTCTACGCGCACGCGCTGCAGCTTTGAGGTTGCGGCACACGATCTTGGTATGGGCGTTACCTACCTTGATCCCACGGGCTCGCAGATCGGTAAAAAGGAGAGCATCGCGGATACCGCGCGCGTTCTCGGCAGAATTTACGACGCTATCGAGTATCGCGGCTACGGTCAAGAGATCGTTGAGGAGTTAGCGCGCTACGCGGGCGTTCCCGTCTATAACGGTCTTACCAACGAGTTCCACCCCACCCAGATCCTTGCCGACTTTTTGACGATCCTTGAGCGCTTCGGACACTTAAAGGGCATCAACTTTGTGTATATGGGCGACGCGCGCTACAATATGGGCAACTCGCTGATGGTCGGCTGTGCCAAGATGGGCCTCAATTTTACCGCTTGCGCTCCCGAAAAGTATTTTCCCGATAAGGAGCTGATCTCCGAGTGCGTTTCCATCGCTTCCCAGACGGGTGCGACGCTTCGCTTTGAGACCGATCCTGCCAAGGCGGTAGAAAATGCCGACGTCATTTACACGGACGTTTGGGTCTCGATGGGCGAGCCCGCTGAGGTTTGGGAGGAGAGAATACGCGAGCTTGCTCCTTATCAGGTCAACAAGGCACTGATGGATAAGGCGGGAGAAAATGCCGTATTTATGCACTGCCTGCCCGCCTTCCACGATATGAAGACCACCATCGGTAAGGAAATGGGCGAGCGCTTTGGGCGCGATGCCATGGAGGTCACCGACGAGGTCTTTGAGAGCGAGCGCTCCATCGTTTTCGACGAGGCGGAAAACAGAATGCACACCATCAAGGCGGTGCTTGCCGCCACGCTCAGCGACGGCGACGATATTATCGCAGACTGATGATTGTAACTAAAAAGGAACAGACAATGTGTCTGTTCCTTTTCCTTTTGTTTGCTTCTTGCTTCTTTTTAAGATTTACGAAGGAAGCTGTGTAGTAGTCTTTTTTAATGTGTTCATAGTTGTAGTTGTAGGTTGTTTTTACCGAGAGAAAAGAGGCGAAGCGCTTGCTTTGCGGTCGCTTTCAGGTTGAAGAACGCGTTTTCTTCATCCATTGCCTCATCAAGCGTACAAGCGCCCTGCGGAATGGGGAAGAAGGCGTCGATGCCGCACTCGTTACAAAGCTCTGCCTCGCGCGTGGCACAGCCCGAAAAGGCGATCACGGGCTTTCCGTGCTTCTTCGCGATGGCGGCAACGCCTGCGGGCGCCTTGCCCATAGCGGTTTGCGCGTCGAGCCTGCCCTCACCCGTAATGACGAGGTCGCTCTCCTTAATATAATCTTCAAGGCGCGTTTCCTCTAAAACGATGCCGATGCCCGAGGAGAGCGTGGCACCAAGGAAGGTGCGGAAGGCAAAGCCGAGTCCGCCTGCGGCTCCTACACCGGGATAGTCGGGGTCGGCTCTGTCCGACACGGTGGCGGCGATGCGCGCGTAGAGCGCCATGCCTCTGTCCATAAATTTTACAGCCTCGGGCGTGGCACCCTTTTGAGGACCGTAGACAAGAGAGCAGCCGTTTTCTCCGCAAAGGGGATTTTTTACGTCGCAAGCCACGCGGAAGGAGCATTCGGCGAGCGCTGGCAAAACGCGCTCGTCGCAAATGGATACGAGAAAATCAAGGCCCTTGCCCGAAAGGGGAATGGTCACGCCGTCCTCGTCGAGAAATTCGTAGCCGAGCGCGGTGAGCATACCCACGCCGCCGTCGTTGGTGGCGCTTCCGCCGATACCGACAATAAAGCGGCGACAGCCTCTTTTTATCGCATCCTTGATCATTTCGCCCACGCCGTAGGTGGTGGTCAAAAGCGGATCAAGCTTTTCCTTCGGAAGAAGGGTGATGCCTGCTGCCGCCGCCATTTCGATGACGGCGGTTTTTCCGTCGGGAAGAATGGCGTAAGTAGCGTCGACAGGGGCAAAAAGAGGTCCTGCCACGCGCACGGTAACGAGCGTTCCGCCCATACCGAGGGAAAGCGCCTCCACGGTGCCCTCGCCGCCGTCGGCAACGGGACGGACGAAGACCTCGTTTTCTTTGCTTAATTCAAGAGCCGCCTCTTTGACCGCCTCGCCCGCGCGGAGCGAGGAGAGGCTGCCCTTGAAGGAATCTATCGCTACGGCAATTTTCATAGCAAAATCTCCTTAATCGTTTGTTTTTCATAAGCCCTTCTTAAAAAGAGAAGGGTGCTTTTTCATGCGCTCGCTGATAAAAAGGGCGAGCGCGACCTTTACGGCGTCGGGAAGAAGGAAGGGAAGCACCGTTACGGTGAGCGAGGCGAAAAAGGATGTATCGCTCGCGAAAAGGAAATAATACCAAAGCGCGCCGACGAGGTAGTCGGTAAGGAGAGCGCCCACCATGGCAAGCACGGTGAACAGGCGCGAGCCCTTTTTGATCGCCGAGACGAGCGCGAAAACGGGCACGGCGAAGAGAAAGCCGAAAAGAAATCCGCCCGTTTGCCCGAAAAGGATGCCGACACCGCCCGTGAAGCCCGAAAAAACGGGAAGCCCGACAGCACCGAGGGCGAGGTAGACGAGAATGGCCGCACCGCCCGATTTCCAGCCGAGGAGCGCCAAAAGCGCAAGCACGGTAAGGCTTTGGAGCGTAAAGGGAACGGCAAAAAAGGGAACGGCGATAAACGCCGAAACGCATAAAAAGGCTACGGAAAGGGCGACCCGTACCATAGCGCGAATTTCTTTTCGTGCTTGCATACCGTTTCTCCCTTTCCGTAGCGTACTCAAATATTGTCTTTTT
The DNA here is from genome assembly GCA_045656965.1 of Eubacteriales bacterium. GTDB lineage: Bacteria > Bacillota > Clostridia > Oscillospirales > CAG-272 > UBA1740. Next base: position 6,975 of record JAZOSE010000098.1, on the reverse strand, counting down.
ATTTGCGCCAAAGGCGCAACCTCGTTTGCACCGAGAGGTGCAACATCATTTACGCCAAGGGCGTAACATCATTTGCGCGAAGCGCAACCTCATTTGCACCGAAAGGTGCAACTTACGGGTTCAGTCTGTCGGGACCGCGGAAGATGAACATCGACTCCTTGATGGTAAGACCGAGAAGGAGCATCGTCATACGGTCAACGCCGATACCGAAGCCGCCGTGCGGGGGGCAACCGTAGCGGAAGAACTCGGTGTAGAACTCCACGTCCTTGTCGAGTCCCTTTTCCGCCGCCTGTGCCTTTAAGACGTCATAGCGGTGCTCGCGCTGTGCGCCCGTGGTGATCTCAACGCCGCGCCAAATGAGGTCGTAGCCCTGAGGAATACCGTCCTTGCGCATATGATAGAAGGCACGCTTTTCCGCGCCGAAGTCGGTAACGAAGAGGAATTCGTGACCGAACATATCCATCGAGAGACGCTTGGTGAGCTTCTCCGCCTCGGTGGTGAGGTCGTTCTGTTCGCTTTCGGGGCAGGTGTAGCCGTAACGTGCTTCGATCTCACGGTATACGTCGGCAAGCTTCATGCGGGGGAAGGGAAGCGTGGGAACGACGACGGGAATGCCGAAAAGGCGCTCGATGTCCTCGCCGTGCTTTTCCTTGACGGCGGCGAGCATATCGGTAAGAAGCTCCTCCTCCATCGCCATAACGTCCTCAAAGGAGTCGATATAGCTCATCTCTAAGTCGAAGCCGGTAAACTCGGTGGTGTGCTTGCTGGTGTAGGACTTCTCGGCACGGAATACGGGACCGACCTCAAAGATGCGCTCAAGGCCGCTTGCCATAGCCATCTGCTTGTAGAACTGGGGGCTTTGGGCGAGGAATGCGTCACGGTCGAAATAGTTGAGCTTAAAGACCTCGCTGCCCGATTCGGATGCCGCGCCGATGATCTTCGGGGTGTGGATCTCGTTAAAATTGCGGGAGAGAAGGAAGCTTCTCATAGCGGCGACCATCGTGGTCTGCGCGCGCATCATAAGAAGGTTCTTTTCCGAGCGAAGATCGATCCAACGGTAGTCAAGACGGGAGTCGATCGCCGCACCCTCTTGAATGGGAAGTGCGTCGGCAATAGATTCGATTTTAAGCGAGGTGGGAAGGATCTCAATGCCGCCGAGCTTTACGTACTCGCTGGCAACCGCCTCGCCCTCCACGGTAACGACGGAGTCGAGTGTGAGCTTGTCTACCTCTGCGGCGATCTCGGGGAGAGCCGCCTTTTCAACGGTGACCTGGATCTTACCCGTAATATCGCGGATAACGAGGAATGCCATGGATTTTTTGTTGCGAATGTTCTCGCAAAAGCCCGAAATTTTGACGGTGCCGGGCTTTACGTCGCCAATATAGGTGCGAAGCATAGGATATACCTCCAAAATAAAGTCATAATACGTAAAAATTATATCATTCTTTCCTCTCTTTGTCAAGTACGCGCGCGCACTCTTTCGTTCTTTTTGTCTCTTTTTCGTGTATGCGCGCGCCCTCGTGTGCACGCGTTGTAAACTATTTGTGAATAAGAGGTGATAATCCTTGCAAAAATAAGGAAAATGAGATATACTAATGGTAATTTGGTTAAATTTTTATCAAGTCAAAAAGAATGGAGGAAAACGTTTTTATGACATTTCTTGAAAGCCTTACGACCTCGGCCGTCGGGTTCTTGATCGTGTTCATCGGTCTTGCAATTCTGATCGCGCTGGTGTTCGTGATGGGCAAGGTGTGCGCAACACTTTTAAATGAGGAAAGCGCACCAAAAAAGACTGCGGCACCCGCCGCGCCCGCGAAGGCCGCCGCGCCCGCCGCGAAGGCAGAGATCGCAAACCGCGAGGAGCTGGTTGCTATTTTCAGCGCCGCCGTTGCGGAGGAGCTTGGTACCGACGTTTCGGCGATCCGCGTCGTCTCGCTCAAGCAGATTCAGTAATTAAAAACACCATTTAATAGAAAGAAAGAGGATTTTATTATGCAGGCTTACAAAGTAACTATGGCAGACGGAAAGGTCTACGAATTCGTAATCGAGCAGATCTCCAAGGACGATATTAAGGCTCCCGCAGCAGCTCCCGCTCCCGCAGCAGCTCCCGCTCCCGCAGCGGCACCCGCACCCGCGGCAGCACCCGCAGGCGCAACGAGCGTTGTTTCCCCTATGCCCGGCACCATTCTCGACGTAAAGGTTGCTGCCGGTCAGGCAGTTAAGAAGGGCGATCTTCTTATGGTTCTTGAGGCTATGAAGATGGAAAACGAGATCATGGCAGCGGCTGACGGTACGATCACCTCCGTAAACGTAACGAAGGGCACCACCGTTGACACCGGTACCGTTCTTTGCACCATCGGTTAATTCCCTAGAAACGTAAAGAAAGGAATTAAACATGGGCGCTTTACTTGACTTTTTTAAAGAAAGCGGCTTTGTGATGTTTGCTGAGGGACAAAACTGGAAGCTTCTCGTGATGATCGCGGTGGCTTGCCTGCTTTTGTACTTGGCTATCGTAAAGAAGTTTGAGCCGCTTCTTCTTCTCCCTATCGCATTCGGTATGCTCCTTACCAACCTTCCCGGCGCGGAGATGTTCCACGAGATCTTCTTTGCGGGCGGTCACGTAAACTGGGGCATTTTCGCCGGTCAGGAGATCACCGCAGAGTTTATTGCCGAGCTTCAGGCATCGGGTGTCAGCGAGTCGATCGCAAATCCCGCGCTTATCGGCACGAGCATTACCGCGGGTCTTCTTGACTATCTCTACCTCGGCGTTAAGCTCGGTATCTACCCCTGCCTTATCTTCTTTGGCATCGGTGCGATGACCGACTTTGGTCCTCTTCTTGCCAACCCCAAGTCGCTCCTTCTCGGTGCGGCGGCGCAGCTCGGTATCTTTATTACCTTCCTTGCGGCTGTCAACCTTGGCGGTCTGGGTATTGAGGGACTTTCCTTTACGGCAAACGAGGCGGCGTCGATCGGTATTATCGGCGGCGCGGACGGTCCGACCGCGATCTTCGTAACCTCGAAGCTCGCTCCCGACCTTCTCGGTCCTATCGCCGTTGCCGCATATTCGTATATGGCGCTCGTTCCCGTTATCCAGCCCCCTATTATGCGTGCTTTGACGAACAAGAAGGAAAGAGGCATCGTCATGAAGCCTCTTCGCCAGGTGAAAAAGACCGAAAAGGTGCTTTTCCCCATCGTCGTTACCATCGCCGTTGCTCTTCTCGTTCCCTCGGCAACCTCGCTGGTTGGCGCCTTAATGCTTGGTAACCTCTTCCGCGAGAGCGGTGTCACCGAGCGTCTTTCGAAGACGGTGCAGAACGAGCTGATCAACATCGTTACCATCTTCCTTGGTATCACGGTCGGCGCGACCGCCACGGCGACCACCTTTATCAATCTTCGCACCATTGCTATCGTCGTTATGGGTGTTATCGCCTTCGGCTTTGGTACGGCAGGCGGCGTTCTTCTTGCTAAATTCATGAACCTCTTCCTGCCCGAAGGCAAGAAGATCAATCCCCTTATCGGCTCTGCGGGCGTTTCTGCCGTTCCTATGGCGGCGCGCGTGTCGCAGACGGAGGGTCAAAGAGAGAACCCCGGCAACTTCCTTCTTATGCACGCTATGGGTCCCAACGTTGCGGGCGTTATCGGCTCGGCAATCGCGGCAGGCGTGTTTATCAGCATGTTCGCCTGATACTATGAAACGAAAGGATCAAACGAAATGGCTAAACTTTTAATAACCGATACCATTCTGCGCGATGCGCATCAGTCGCAAGCCGCAACGAGAATGCGTATTGAGGATATGCTTCCTGCTTGCCGTGCGCTCAACGAGGTCGGCTACTGGTCGCTTGAGTGCTGGGGCGGAGCAACCTTCGATTCCTGCATGCGTTTTCTCGGCGAGGATCCGTGGGAGCGCCTGCGTGCGCTTCGCCGCGCCATCCCCGACACCAAGCTGCAGATGCTTTTCCGCGGTCAGAACATTCTCGGCTACCGTCACTATGCTGACGACGTGGTGGAGGAGTTCGTCCGTCTTTCCATCAAAAACGGCATTGACGTTATCCGTATCTTCGACGCACTCAACGACGTTCGTAACCTTGAGGCGGCCGTTCGCGCTACCAAAAAGTATAAGGGTATTTGCGAGGCGGCGATCTCCTACACCGTCAGCCCCGTGCATAACGAGGAATACTTTGTAGACCTCGCTTGCCAGCTTGAAAATATGGGTGCGGATACCATTTGTATCAAGGATATGGCAAACCTTCTTCTGCCTTACGACGCATACTCGCTCGTCAAGGCGCTCAAGAAAAAGGTTAAGGTTCCGATCCATCTTCACACCCACAACACCACGGGTACGGGCGATATGACGTATCTTATGGCTGTTCAGGCGGGTGTAGATATCATCGACACTGCGCTCTCTCCCCTTGCAAACGGTACCTCTCAGCCCTCCACCGAGGCTATGGTGGCAACCCTTCGCGGCACCGAGTACGACACGGGTCTTGACCTTTCGAAGCTGAGCGACGCCGCCGTGCATTTCCGCGGTGTTGCCGCAAAGCTGAAGGAGGCAGGCAGCCTTGACCCCAAGGTGCTGAACGTTGACCCCAACACTCTGCTTTATCAGGTTCCCGGCGGTATGCTTTCGAACCTTATTTCTCAGTTAAAGCAGGCAAAGGCAGAGGATAAGTACTACGAGGTTCTCGCCGAGGTTCCGCGCGTTCGTGAGGACTTCGGTTATCCCCCACTCGTTACCCCCACCTCGCAGATCGTCGGAAGCCAGGCTGTGTTTAACATCCTCGCCGGCGAGCGCTACAAGATGGTTACCAAGGAGTCGAAGGCACTGCTTCGCGGTGAGTACGGCGCCGTTCCCGGCAAGGTGAACGAGGAAGTTCGTAAAAAGGCAATCGGCGACGAGGAGGTCATCACCTGCCGTCCCGCTGATAAGCTGGAGCCCGAGCTTGAAAAGCAGAAGGCAGCCGCAGGCGAGCTTGCAAAGTGTGAGGAGGACGTCCTCAGCTATGCACTCTTCCCGCAGGTAGCCGAGAAGTTCCTCGCTGAAAAGTATAAGCCCGCCGCACCCGCCGTTCGCGAGCTTGCGGTTGAGGACACCGGAAACTAAATAATCGCGCAAAGAGCGCCGTTTTGTCTAAAACGGCGCTCTTTTTTAATAAAAGGAAGCATTCCCGCATATAGTGAAGCGAGAAACTAAAAAAAGGGGATATGGATATGTTTATTTATTCGGTAAAGGCAACGACCTTGCGTTTTTTGTCGGTTTTACTGCTTTCGGGTGTCGCGCTTGTGGGAGTGATGGCGTTTGCTTCGTCTGCCGACGCGCAAGCGCTCGGCGCGATGAGCGAGAGGGTCAGCTACGAGGGGATCAAGACCGAGAGCGACCGCCGCGAGCTTCTTTCCTCCTTTGGCTACGAGGTGAAGGGCGACGCGGAGAGCACGGTGGATTTCACGCTCCCAAGGTCGCTTGACGCGGTGCTTCTCAGCTATAACGAGATCCAAAAGGAAGCGGGGCTTGACCTATCCAAATATGCGGGCAAAAAGGTCACGCGCTACACCTATCTTCTCCCCGAGCAGGAGGGATACGAGGGAAGGGTGTATGCCAATATTATCGTATACCGCTCTCGCGTGGTTGCGGCGGATCTGACGGGCGTGGGAGAAACAGGGTTCGTCCGTCCTCTTGAGCCTTGGAGCACGGAAAAATAAACTTTCCATTGACAAGCGGCGCGAAAAATGTTAAAATATAGGGGAAGACGGGCGCGCACGCGTTTTATATAAGAAGGACGTATTAAAAATGAAGAAAATACTCTCCATTTGTCTTGCCCTTGTGATACTTTTTGCCATTCCCGTTGCTATGCCGACGGCGAAGGCGTTATCCGAGGGCGAATACACCGTAAAGGTGGCAGACGTTTATACCGAGGTGGATAAGGTAGTCACGGTGGACATTACCGTGTCGGGAAACGCTGATTTTTCCTCGATGCAGTGCCTGCTTCTTTACGACAAGACGAAGCTGAATATTTCGCAAGCCGAGGGCTTGCCTAAGCTGATCGCGGCAGAGGGCTTTGTTGCTGAGCCGCTTCTTGACACCTTTGAGGCAGAAACGCACGAGAGGGCGCTCGCCTTTTCGGTGAAGACGGAAAGCGGTGAGAGCGTGGCACTCAGCGGCGAGACGGTCGTGGTTTCTTTAAGCTTCTACGTGAAAATGGCAGCGGAAATCGGAGATACGACTCTGCGCCTCGTTTCGTATAGCGACGCAAGATCCTCCACCTACGTTTCAAGCGGCGACGGCGTTTACGGCGACGTGACGTATGAGGGCGGCAAGATCGGCATTTTGCCTCAGGGATACTCGCTTTTGAAGGCGGGAGACATTCCGCGTTATAAGGTCACGGCAGAGGTCGACGGCGAAAGCCTTCTCTTTGGTCTTGACCGCTCTATGACCCGCCTTCCCGGTGCCCTTATTCGGGAAGGAAGGATCGTTGTTGCTTGGATTCTCGGCGGCATCGTTTACGAGCCCGGTGCGTTTTATAACCTTGAGCGAGATATCACGATAAAGGCGATCACACTCGAAATTCCCAAGACCGTTCGCGGCGCGGCGATCAAGATCACGCCGAAGCCCTCTGATACGGCGCTTCGTTTTAAGGCTACCGTAAACCGCGCCGATATCGACAACATCAAGACGCTTCTTGGCGAGGACAGCGTTTCCTACGGAATGATCGCCGCGCCCCAGCACAATATCGACGTGGCGGGTGCTTGCACCTTTGAGGCGTTCCAAAAATACGTAGACAAGGGTTCCCAGCCCTACGTTTGCTATCCGCCGAACGAGGCATGGGCAGACAAGGAAAACAAAGGAACCTTTGCGAATTTCTACGTTTCCGAGGAAGCAGATGCTTACACGCTGATCGGCGCGATCGGCGGCTTTAGTAACCCCGCCAACTTAAAATCGGGCGTGCGCTTTAACGCCTCGGGCTACGTTACCGTGCGCAT